>CAJXRJ010000298.1 GCA_913058555.1 uncultured bacterium | reverse complement strand
GCGTCCGATGGACGACATTCTGAATAGCCGACTTGTTCAACGGCCTGCTAGCGCGTCAGGTCCAAGCTCAAGAACACCTGACGGCGAACCTCGGTGCTTCCAAACTCCGAGCGGCTCGGATCATTGAAGCCCTGAACGCCAAGGGAAACGCGGATGTTCTCGTTGGGGGTCCAGCCGAGGCGGGCATCGCCGCGCCAGTACTCGGGGCCATCGTCTCCGCTTGGATGGGACTCGAAGCGTTCCACGAGGTAGGCGGCTGTATCGATCTCCCAGTTCTTGCCGAGGTCGATGTAGGAGCGCAGGTTGAGCATGTGGACGGGGTACTGGCTGTCCACGGTTTCGACGCCGAGGTCCAGTCCTCCCGAAGTGTGCTCTCCCATGTGGTAGGAGTAGGCGCTGCGGAGCGTCCACCAGTCGGCGGCCTTGACGTCGATGCCGAGCTCGATGCCTTCCGAGTTGCCGCTCGCGGAGTTCTCGTACGTATCGAGGAACGTGACCGGATCGAAGGAGCGAATACGAACGTCCTCGTAGTCGTTGTGGTAGAGGGCTAGATCCAACGAGACGCCGTCCGCGACCTGACCGCGCCATCCGGCTTCGAAGGCGACGACACTTTCACTGTCGAGCGTGCCGGAGCCGTAGAGCTCTTCCTCAAGGGACGGCGTGCGCACGGCCCGGGAAGCTGAGGCCCAGAAATTTCCGTAGCCTGGCGGGGACCAGGAAGCCCTTACGCTGGGCTGCAGGTCGAACCCCGAAAATTCGTGATCGATGGCCTGGAGCCCGAAGTTGAACGTGAGGTTGGACTCGGGGAGCTCCCAAGTTTCCGCGACGAAGGCGCGGACGTTGTTCTGGATGCGCTTGGCGGTCACGAGGCCCGCGTAGAAGTCGGTGTCCGAGTCCACGCGGTCGTACCCCACACCGAACATGACCGAGCTCGTGTCGGACATGGGGACGATGCGCCGGACCTCGAACTGCATGTGGTCGATGTTGACGTCGTAGTCGACGTTGAAGAGTCGCTGGCGATCCTTCACGTAGGCTGCGCTGACGCTCACTCCCGAGTTCGGATCGTTGAAGGCGAAGGCCAGCTGGCCTCCATTTTTGGGGTCTTCGAACCGCTCGTATCCGTCGACGCCGTTGAAAAAGGACTGCCGGTATTTTGCTTCGTAGCCCCGGGCCCAGGCGCGCCAGGTGCGACCCTCGTCCCCCGTGCCGTCCACCTGGAAGCCGCCGCTGTTGACACCCCAGTCGTTGATGTCGGTGTTCGGGATACCGCTGGTGTCACCGGCGAAGTTGAGCGTGTCGAAGCGACTCCGCCGCGCGAATGCGGTGAAGGTCGCGTTGTCGGAGAGGCGCCCGCTGCTGCGGGCGGTGACGAAGGAATCGTCACGGGAGACGCGGGTTGAGAGCCGCAGGCCCTGGGTCTCGGCGCTGTCCTTCGTGATGACGTTGACGAGCCCATGGAAAGCGTTGGCGCCCCAGAGGATGCCGCTCGGTCCACGGATGACTTCGATGCGCTCGATGTGCTCCATGTCGAAGTCCTGCAGGCCCCACCACATGCCGGCGAAGAGCGGTGTGTAGACCACGACGCCGTCGATCATGATCAGGACCTGGTTGAGGTAGGCCTGGTTGGCATCGGCAATGCCCGGCCCGAAGCCGCGGATCGTGGCGTCCCACTCCTGGGTGTTCCAGTTGGACACGAAGACGCCGGGGACCATCCGGAGTGCTTCCTGGATCGAGCTGTGACCCGCGCGCCGGATTTCCTCTCCCGTGATGATGTACACGGCGGCCGGCGCGGTCTCGAGGCTCTCGGCCTCCCGGGAGACGACCGTGCACTCCACTTCGAGGAGATCTGCGAGGTCGAGTTCCGTGAAGTCGGACACTTCATCGTCCAGGCCCTCTTCGAACTCACCGTCGACGGTCTCACCGCCGAAGCCCGGCAGAATGCCGTCATCTGAATCCGACTGCGACCATGCGGGAGCAGCGAGGAAGATGCCGCTGAGGAGAATGATGAAGTGTCGTGACATGGTTCATGCCTCTCGCCGCTTGGGCGCTGGGGGAGTGCTGGTCCAATCGTCCAGGGTGCGGTAGAGAAGGTTGGCGTTAATCGGTTTGCTGAGGTACGCGTCCATGCCGCTGGCAAGGCAACGGTCAGAGTCCCCCTCCATGGCGTTGGCGGTCATCGCAATGATCGGGATGTGCTCGCCGGTCTTGGCCTCTCGGAGGCGGATGGCCCGCGTCGCTTCAAAGCCGTCCATGATCGGCATCTGGCAGTCCATCAGGACCGCGTCGAAGGGGATCTGATGGAGGATCGTCAGGGCTTCTTCGCCGTTCGCGGCGATGTCGATCTGGTAGCCGGCACGGCTGAGCATCGCCCGGGCGAGGCGCTGGTTCACGGCGTTGTCTTCGACCACGAGAATTCGTGTGCGGGCGCGGCGCGCAAGGACCTCTTTGTCGATGGGCTCGCCCTGGGGCCGGGCGGGCAGAAGGCGTAGCTCGTCGCCCTTGGAGCCGCTCAGGAGTGAGCGCAAACACGCCTCCAGGGAGGACTGTTTGACCGGCTTGCGTAGCTGCTCGCTGACACCCTGTGTGCGCAGTTCCTTGAGGCGGCCTTGGAACGACACCGACGTGAGCATCAAGATCGGTATGTCCTCGAAGCGCTTGTCGGCTCGCAATGCGGTGGCCACCTCGAGCCCGTTCACCTCGGGCATGTGGTAATCGAGGACAAACAGGTCCGGGGGCTCCACGAGCAGTTCCTGGAGTTCCGCGGGCGTAGTCGCCGACGCGACGATCATGCCCCAGGACTCCAGCTGGTGCTGGAGGACGTGCAGGTTGGTCTCGTTGTCGTCGAGGCACACCGCTCTCTTGCCGCGCAGGATGCCGGGGCGGTTGCGATTGGACTCTGCGGCGACTCGGGTTCTCCCGAAGCCGAGGCGGACGATGAAGGTCGTGCCTTTGCCGGGCTCGCTGACCACGTCGATGGACCCTTCCATCGCGGCCACAAGACCCTTGCAGATCGCGAGGCCAAGGCCCGTACCGCCGAACCGGCGCGTCGTTGAGGCGTCGACTTGGGTGAAGGCTTCGAAAAGGGATGAGAGGCGCGCTTCGGGGATACCGATCCCCGTGTCGCGAACTTCGAACCGCAGGGAAACGGACTTCTTGTCGCTGGACTCCACGCCCACGTGCAGGTGCACCTCGCCTGACTCGGTGAACTTCAGGGCGTTGCCAAGCAAGTTGGTGAGCACCTGTCGAACCCGGGTCGGGTCGCCTTGGAGCTGCACAGGGACGGCGCTCTGGAGAAGCGTCACGAGCTCCAGCTCTTTCTCTTGGTATCGCGGGCCGAAGATCTCACCGAGGTCCTCGACCACGTCGCGCAGGTCGAAGTCGATCGATTCCACTTCGAACTTGCCGGATTCGATCTTGGAGAAGTCGAGGATGTCGTTGATGAGCTCCAGGAGTTGATCCCCGCAGCGGCGTACGGTCTCGAGCATCTCTCGCTGGTCGCCCTTGAGCTCGGAGTCGAGCACGAGGCCCGTCATGCCGATGACGCCGTTCATTGGCGTGCGAATCTCGTGGCTCATGTTGGCCAGGAAATCGGCCTTTGCCCTCGCCGCGTCCTCAGCGAGTTCCTTTGCATGGACGAGTTCGGTGTTCGCGCGCTCTAGGTCGCGCGTTCTGGAGGATACACGCGCCTCGAGCGTGAGCTGATGGGCGCGTATGGCCTGTTCGCTCTCTTCGAGCCGGTCGAGCATCCGGTTGAAGGCGCCGGCGAACGCGCCGACTTCGTCCTGGCGGTCGACATCGACCCGTCCTGAGAGATCGCCTTCTTCGTAGATGCGTTCCGCAGCACGGGCCAAGTCGAGGATGGGCTCGGTGATCCGGCGAGCGAGCCAGAGGGCCAGCAGCCAGGCGATGGTGATTCCAATCAGCCCTAGCCCGATGGCCTCGAGGAGCTCATGGAACATCGCCGAGCGGAGCTCCTCCAGGTTCGCTTGAACCTGAATCCAGCCCAGGGCTTCCCCGTCTTTTGCGATCCCTTGGACGATCCACAGGCTCCCGTCGACCTCCTGCTCGTGGCCGTCGAGTTTTCTGATCGCTACGGATGCGGGGTCACCGTCCTTGGACCACCCAGCGAAGAGCTCAAAATTTGAGTCGTAGACCCAGGCTCCCACGATGCTGGGATCGTTCCTGGTGGCAGCGATGGCCTCGTTAGCGTAGTCGTCCTGGAGAAACTCGAGGGCGGACCTGCAGTTATGGCCGGCGCTGGTCGTTGAGATTCGGATGGCATCGACCGCTCGCTCCCGGACGACGGACCAATGTCCTGTGACGAGCGTTGCGACGACGAGCGCCAGAACGAGTGAACTCGTCGCGAGCACCGCGAAGCCGACCTTGCGGCGGATGGAGTCCCGTGCGTTGACGCGAATCATCGCGGGCTCCCCTCCTTCGGTTTCGAGGGCTTGACGATGCGAGCCAGCTTCAGGAGCTCGGCCTTGAGCTTGATCTTGGTGTCCTTCTGGCGCTCCGTGTTGACCTCGAACTTGACCTTGCCCTTCTTCAGGTACAGGTTGATGAAGCCACCGGCCTCAGCGAACCCTGGGTGTTCGCCAATCAGTAGGCACGTCTTCTTCCTGGAGATCTTGATCAGCGTGGCGCGATCCTTGTCCTTCAGGCCGCCAGCGAAGACCACGTGGGCATCCAGCGTCCTCGGCACCTTGGTGGTGCGCTTGATGACGATGGGGCGGCCATGGAGGGTCTTCTTGGCGAAGGCTCGCTCGAGGAGCGGGCCGAACGGGTCCTTGCCGACAACCAAGACCACGATGGGGGCCTTGTTGGAGGTGAACGCTGACTTCGGGAAGTTGGCGTACTTGATGAAGTTCAGGACCAGGGCTGCCTTGACCCTGTACTCCTTGATGCGTGCCTTGTCCGCGGCGGTTGGCGTGCCAGGGAGATGGCCGTTACCGCCTTCCCACATGACGGCGAGGCCCATGTTCGACGGGAGCGGCGCGGGATCTCCGCATGCGAGGAGCGGGATCAATGCCAACGTAGAGCCCAGCACGGCGCCGATGGACCGACGCGCAGTCGCCCTTGGGGGCGCTGCGGCGGCGTGACGGTCGGAGGGATCTCGATGGGGGTGCGGGTCCGGCGGCATAGGTGGGGAACTCCCGACCTGACGATCGAGTGTTTCCATCTGAGCCTTGAGGGCCGGTGAAGGAGAAATGGTCGCAGGCGAGGCCCGCCAAACGAAAGAAGCGCCCATGGGACTGGGTCCCATGGGCGCTTCTGTGGCCGTGGCGGCCTATTCCGAGCTCAGGACGCTTAGGAATGCCTTTTGGGGGATCTCGACGTTGCCCACCTGGCGCATGCGGCGTTTTCCGGCCTTTTGCTTCTCGAGCAGCTTGCGCTTGCGGCTGATGTCGCCGCCGTAGCACTTGGCGGTGACGTCTTTCCGCAGGGCCGCAATGGACTCGCGGGCGATGATGCGAGAGCCGATGGCGGCCTGGAGGCGCACCTCGAACATGTGGCGCGGGATCTCCTTGCGGAGCTTTTTCAGAATGGCGCGGCCCCGTTGGTCAGCGAAGGAGCGGTGCACGATAGCGCACAGAGCGTCGACTTCGTCGCCGTTGACGAGGATCGAGAGCTTCACGAGGTCGCCTGCTTCGAAGCCGGTCAGGTCGTAGTTCAGGGTTCCGAACCCGCGGGTGGCCGACTTCAGCTTGTCGTAGAAGTCGTACATGATCTCCGCGAGGGGGATGTCATAGACGAGCTGCACGCGGGTAGGGGACAGGTGCTCTTGGCGGACGAAGATGCCCCGGTGATCGTTGGAGATCGTCATCGTGACGCCGATGAACTCCGACGGCACGATCATCGCGACGCGCACGATGGGCTCGAGGACCTCGTCGAACTTGTCCGGTGTTGGCAGGGCACCGGGGGAGCTGATCATCTCCTCCGATCCGTCGCTCTGGGTGATCTTGTAGGTCACCGACGGCGCGGTCTGGATCATGTCCATGTCGTGCTCGCGCTCGAGCCGCTGCTGGATGATCTCCATGTGGAGAAGACCCAAGAAGCCGCAGCGATAGCCGAACCCGAGGGCCTCGGAGGTGACCGCCTCGTACGAGAAGGACGAGTCCGACAGCGCGAGCGTGTCGAGGGCATCGCGCATGGTCTCGTAGTCCCCCGGGTTGGTCGGGTAGAAGTCCGCGTAGACCATGTGACGCGGCTCGCGGTAGCCCGGCAGCATCTCCGGGGGATTGGGTCGGTCGATGGTCAGCGTGTCGCCGATTCGCACGTCCCCAAGGGTCTTGATGTTCGAGACGAAGTAACCGACCTCGCCCACGGACAGGGTGTCCTTCGAGACCATCTTTGGGCTGAAGATGCCGATGTCCACGGCCTCGAACTTCTTGCCCGTACCGATCATCAGGACCTTGTCCTTCTTGTGAAGGGTGCCCTCCATGACCCGCACGTACACGATGACGCCGCGGTACTCGTCGTAGACGGCGTCGAAGATGAGCGCGCGGAGGCGGGCGTCGGGGTCACCCGTGGGGGCGGGGAAGGTGTCGATGATGCGATCGAGCACCTCGGATACGCCCTCGCCGGTCTTCGCGGAGATGCGCGCGGCATCCGTCGCCTCGATCGCGAGGCTGTTCTCGATCTCCTCGGCGATCTCGTCCGGCCGGGCGTGGCCCAGGTCGACCTTGTTGAGCACCGTGAGGATCTCCAGGTCGGCCTCGAGGGCGAGGTAGGCGTTGGCGACGGTCTGCGCCTCGACGCCTTGGCTCGCGTCCACCAGCAGGATCGCGCCTTCGCAAGCCTGCATGGACTTCTCGACCTCGTAGTTGAAGTCGACGTGGCCGGGGGTGTCGATCAGGTTGAACAGGTACTTCTCGCCATCCCTTTCGTGGATCACCGAGACGGCGCGGGCCTTGATGGTGATCCCGCGCTCGCGCTCGAGCTCCATGTCGTCAAGGAGCTGAGCGTGCATGTCGCGCTTTTGCACGGTGCCCGTGATCTCGAGCATCCGGTCGGCAAGGGTGGACTTGCCGTGGTCGATGTGCGCGATGATCGAGAAGTTGCGGATGTGCTTCGGATCCACGGGAGGAGGGGCGGAACCCGGTGAGGGTCCGATGGGGGTATCAGTGCTGGAAGACGGAGGCGAGGGCTGGTTGCAGCTCTCGAAGGGCGCGTCCACGGTGGGACACAGAGCCCTTTTCTTCGGCGGAGAGGGTGGCGAAGACCAGACCCGTGACCGGGAATCCTGGCTCGCTGAACCGGAAGAGCGGATCGTAGCCGAATCCGCCTGTCCCCACGGGCTCCCGAAGGATCGTTCCGTGGGTGCGGCCCAGAACCTCATGGACGATTTCACCCGTTTCGGGCCGGGCGAGGGCCAGGGCGCAGACGAACGACGCGCCTCGATCCCCGTCCGGGACGCCCGCGAGCTCGGTCAGGAGCTTCGCGTTGTTGGCGGCATCGTCCCCATGGGTGCCTGCGTACCGGGCGGAATAGACGCCCGGCGCCCCGTCCAGGGCATCGACCTCAAGGCCCGAGTCGTCTGCGAGGGTCCAGAGACCGCTGTGGCGCGCCCCTTCGGTGGCCTTCTTGGCGGCATTGGCCGCGAAGGTGGCGCCGTCTTCGATGACGTCGGGCAGCCCGCCGATATCGCTGGGTTGGACAACCTCGACGCCCAAGGGGGCCGTAATGCGCTGGAGCTCCGCGAGCTTCTTGGCGTTGCCGGAGGCGAGGAGGAGCTTCATCCGTCGAGGGCTGCCTTCTGCAGGTCGAAAATCTGGCGGATGCCGGCCTCGCCCAGGTCGATGAGGCTGTTCAGTTCGTCGCGGCTGAATGCGGCGCCTTCGGCGGCGCCCTGGACCTCCACGAACTCGCCCTTGCCGGTCATGACGACGTTCATGTCGCTACCGGCGTTCTTGTCCTCTTTGTAGCAGAGGTCGAGGAGCGGGGTGCCGTTCACGACCCCGACCGACACCGCGCCAAGGGAGGTTTGGATGGGCCAATTGCGAAGGAGTCGCTTCTCGTCCATCCAGGTCACAGCGTCCATGAGGGCGACGTAGGCGCCGCTGATGGCGGCCGTACGGGTGCCCCCGTCCGCCTGCAGGACGTCGCAGTCGATCCAGATCGTGCGCTCGGTCAGGGCCTTGGTGTCGACGATGGCGCGCAGGGACCGGCCGATCAGGCGCTGGATCTCGACGGAACGCCCGTCCACGCGGGTGCCCTTTTCCCGTTGCTTGCGGTCCTGGGTGGAGCTCGGGAGCATCGAGTACTCCGCGGTGACCCAGCCCTTGCCCTTGCCCTTCAGGAAGTGCGGCACCCCATCCTGCACGAAGGCCGTGCAGAGGACTCGCGTCTCGCCAAAGCAGGTCAGGACGGATCCCTGGGCGTGGTTGGTGAAACCGCGCTGGAAGGTAATCGGGCGGAGCTGATCCGGGGTGCGGCCGTCGCTGCGTTGCATCGTGGTTCGGCGACCCGGAGAGGGACGCTTGTGGGAGGGACGGGGGACTTGCCCGAACGACTGACGCGGCTGCGTGCTGAGGCCCAGCGATGAGCAGCCGAAAAGTGGCCGAGGAGTCTAACGCCAGAGCGGCCGCATTTCGTCCCGGTGTCGCTCGGCTTCGCCCTGGAAAGCGCCGGGATGGACCATGGCGCAGCTGTCTCTTATACACATCTCCGAGCCCACGAGACTAGGCATGATCTCGT
>CAJXRJ010000297.1 GCA_913058555.1 uncultured bacterium | reverse complement strand
TCTACACACTGCATATCGTCGGCAGCGTCAGATGTGTATAAGAGACAGCGAGCACGTCCTTGCCCGCAAGCCCGGGCGGGAGGGCGCTCGCCTGGATCGGGCGGGGCTCGGTGAAGCCCTCGGCCTGGACACCAGCGAGCACCTCCTCCGACAGCCCGAGGGACTCGAACGTCACGGGCACCTCCTCTGGCTTGGCCGCCGGCTCGGATGGACTGTCTTGGGGCTCGCTCATTGGCCGCGACGATGCCCGCCCTGCTCCCCAGGCAACAGCAAGAACTGCGAGAGTTCGTGAACGGGTCCCAAGAAGCGCTAACCTGCCCCCTATGGCGCCCACAAAACCGGTCACGCTCGCGCTGGCGAGCTTCATGGATTCCCCCGAGCGCCAAGCGCTCCCCCACCCCGAAGAGGACGTTCGCAAGATCGTCGGTCGGTTCCTCCAGGTCTGCTACGAGGACATGGGTATCGAGCCCAAGCAGCTCGATGGACACGACATGCATGGGGCCCTGGGGCACGTGCTCCCACGGCGCTTTGAGAAGGGCGATCCCCTGGCGGACTCGGTCCCCGATGTGCTGCGTGCCTACCTCAAGCACCTCGAAGAGACGGAGGTTCTGAGCAACTCCTTCGAGCTGAAAAAGGGCTTCGAATCGACCCTCGGCGAGTTCCAGAGCACGGTGCAGACCGGGGTGAACCACCACCACCACGCGCCGAAGGAGCCGTTCCAGCACAAAGCCGAGAAGCTCGGGCGGAACGACCCGTGCTCCTGCGGGAGCGGCAAGAAATACAAGAAGTGCCACGGCAAGGGATGAGTGCCACGTCGGATCGCACGGTTTGCGTGATTCCCGCCCGCTATGGGTCCACGCGTTTCCCCGGCAAGCCCCTCGCGGACGTGGCGGGACGCTCGCTCATCCAGCGCGTCTACGAGATCGCCCACGCGGCGAATGGCGTGGACGAGGTGATCGTCGCCACCGACGACACGCGCATCGCCGAACACGTGCGGGCCTTCGGCGGCACCGCGGCCATGACCCCGCCGGAATGCCGCAACGGAACCGAGCGCGTGCATGCGGCGGTGTCCCTCGGTCACATGCCGGCGCGCATCATCAACCTCCAGGGCGACGCGGTGCTCACGCCACCGTGGGTGCTGGAGGCGGTCGCGCAGGAGATGATTGCGTCCCCCGAAATCCCCATCGTCACCCCGGCCGCGCGCCTCGACGAAGGCTCCCTCGCCATGCTTCGCGAAGCGAAAGCCGCGGGCGAGGTCGGCGGCACATCCGTGGTGTTCGACAAGAACGGCGACGCCCTCTACTTCTCGAAGGCTCTGATCCCGTTCATCCGCGACGCAAAGGGCGGCGCGCCCAGCTTCCGGCACATCGGCCTCTACGGCTACTCCGCCGAGGGCCTCGCCCAGTTCATGGCCTTGCCGCCGAGCCCGTTGGAGCTCACCGAGGGCCTCGAGCAGCTGCGCGCCCTCGAAAACGGCATGCGCGTGCGTGTCGTCGAGGTCGATTACCGCGGCCGCCGGCACCTCGCCATCGACAGCCCCGAGGACCTCCTACGGGTCGAAGGTCTCCTCAAACAAGACGGCGAGCTCACGCCGCCGATTCAGTAAACGCGGCTTCCGCAGCCACCGACCAATGACCGACGCCATCGACCTGATCCTCGTTCGCCACGGCAACACCTTCGGCCCCGGCGACGCGGTCGTTTGGGTGGGCAAGGGCGAGGACGTGCCCTTGGTGGAGAGCGGCCGCGCCCAGGCCCTCGCTTTCGGGGAGACCCTCCGCGCGGCGAACTGGTCCCCCACCGGCGCGGTCTGCGGCGGACTCGTGCGGCAGCTCCAGCACCTGGAGCTCGCCACAGGGGGAACTCCGCCTCCCCAAAGAACCCTCAACCTCAACGAGGTCGACTACGGCCAATGGGGCGGGCTCTCCACGGACGCCATCATCGAGCGGTTCGGCCCCACCGAGGTCGAGGCCTGGAACGTGCGTAGCGAGATCCCAAGGGCCGCGGGCTGGCCCGAGTCTGGGCCAGAAATCGAAGCCCGCGTCGCGTCCTTTGCCGCCGCGGTCGCGCGCGGTGATTTTGGACCCAGGGTGCTCGCCTGCTCGAGCAACGGCCTCCTGCGTTGGTTCCTGAAGCTCGTGCCCGGAGCGTTCGAAAGCGCCATCGAGCGCAGCGAATTCAAGGTCAAGACGGGGCACTACGGACGCCTCTCCCACGGCCCTGACGGCTGGGCCCTTTCCTCTTGGAACCAGCCCCCGAACGCTCCCCTCGCGGGCGGCCTTTAGGCGCCAAGGCGCCACAGCCCCGTCATCCCCGCCCCGCGGGCGCGGCGCTACCGCCGGGCCGGACGATTCCTCAAGTCAATCGTCTCGAGGGTGCGAGCCCCGCCCTCCCCCTCGAAGGCAATCTCGTACCTTCCCCGGGCGAGATAGAGCGCCTTCGTCGAGCCGGCCACCACGCCGAGCCGCAGGCGGAACGGCTCGGATTCTCCGACGCCGGTGATCACCGCCACGCCGTTCCCTTGGGCCGCCAAAGGCCTCTGCCATTCGTAGGACACTTTCGACCCATCCCGCACTTCGATCATGAACGGGGCGTGCGGCTTTCCTGCGCCTTCGGGAACCCGGACCAGTTTCCCGTTCGAAGGCGCCCCGATTCGGTGCTCTCCCGAGGGCATCCACAGGGCGACTCGCCCGGTGGCATCGGTGGCGAGCGGCATGCGCGGTGTGGATTTGCCGCCCATCGGACTGGCCAAGGGCTTGGGGCGGCTGAGGGAGATCTGCTGCCCACCGACGCGGACCGGATTCCCGCTCCCATCCACGATGGTCACGAGGACGGGCCGCTCGTCAAAGGCAATCTCGCCTAGCTCACTTGGATGCTCCTTCGATCGCCTGAGTCTGCCCATGTCCCACAGGCGGCCATCCCGGGACGCGATCCAAAGGCCAGCCAAGCGCGGCGAAACAAACTCCGCCACAAAGTGCCCTTCAACATCCGTCATCGCGGCCGAGGAAGCGCCGGAGCTGCAAATCAGAATCGACCGGTGCGCGATGCCATCCCCTGAACCGTCCACCAGTCGGCCCCGCAAGGGTGCCTTGCGGCGCGCGTCAAACTTGATGGCAACCTCGCTCCGCCGCGCCCCGCCTGCTCCGGGGTTCCCGCCCTTCGGAGGCGAGGTGAGATCGAGGACCAGCTCCTCCTTCGTGACGCCCTCCCCGAGCAGGGCTCCCAGTCGATACACGGCACGGGGGAGCGAGAGCACAAACGTCCCGGCTGCCCCGACTTCGACGGAGAACTGCCCATAGCGTTCACCGAGTCGCGACTCGGTGGTGCCGTAGACCAAGCCCGGCGATAGCTCTCCATCCACCAGAATGGTCCCGTGCACGATCACAAGCTCGCCCGTTCGAACCGTCACGCTGCGCATTTCCCCAGGGCTTAGCATCGGCTCAGTGTGGGTGGTGATCACGCCCGAGTTCACCCCCGCGCGTGGCTCGATTCGAAGGCCAATGGGCGTGCCCGTCGGCAACCCCGAGAACTCGACGACGCCGTTTGGATCGGCGTTCTCGTGGCCAAGGAACGAGTGACTCGTGCGCGCCCTGAAGCCGTGTTGGTCGAGCCGGATGGCACTGACGCCGACGTGGGCGGGGCGCCCCTCCGAATCGATGAGCGCCGCCCGCAGGGTGGCCCCTTCGGGCGCCCTCTCGCCCAGCTCGATAGACTTCCACCCGCGGCGGAGCTCCTCCCTTGTGACGCGCTCGTTCGTGGGCTCGAAACCGCTCCCGGTGACCGTGCACCGAGGAAGGGTCGCCCCGGCGCCCTCGACCGGCTCTGGCAACGCGAGGGAAACGCGCCCCCCCGAGTTGGTCGTCCCGGCGGCGCGCCGCCACAGGAGGCGATGCTCCGGGCTGTGACCAGGAACCCGAACCGTGATGCCCGCGCAAGGCTCCCCACGGGAGGTCACGCGGAACTCCACTAGCGTTTCGTTGCCCAACCGGACGACCTGGGGTGCGGAAGCCTCGCGGCTCCCTCCCGCTTCCTCCACCGGGGCAGCCGCCGCGTTCGGATGGATCCATGCTAGCTCGGAGCCATAGCCGCCCGCACCGATGAAGAGCGGCATGCCACCCGCGGGGAGGCCGCGCACGCGCAACTGTGCGGTGCCGGGCACCTGGTCCACTTGGCGCCGAATCCAGGGTTCGGAGGGGCCACGATCCGGCGCGCCCCGAGGGGATCCGCCTCTTGGTGCGGGCCCGACGGAGATGCGTCCCAAGACCGGCACGTCCGCCAGATTCCTCACCTCCACCAGCGCTTCGAGCGGCTCTCCCATCACGAGCCGCGACGCGCTTCCGAGCTCCCGAAAGAACCCACGGGCCGCGCCCCAGTCGGGGTGCAGCGCCACGAGTTCAAAGCGGCCGTCGATCCTCGGGCAATCGGCCAACGAAAACACCGCGTCCCCCGACGCGTCTGTTTCCGCCAAGGGCCCCGTGCGAACGGGCCGATCGAAATCCACGTTCCAAGGCCAGCCAGCGAAGACGAGCGCGCCTTCAATGGGTTCGCCATGGGGCCCGAGGACACGTACTGACGGACCGGGTGCGGGGCCCTCTCCGGCCAAGACGATCTCCCGGCGAGATTCCCCGCCGGCCCGCAGGCTGCCGCGGCGCGCTTCGGATCCCCTGGGCTCCCGGAGCTCCTCAGGCGCCTGCTCTCCTTCGGACCCGCTCGCCAGGGCTTTCCCAGGGGCAGACAGCGTCTCGGTGGCATCTCCCCCCACTGTGAGCCATAAGAGTCCCAGTCCAAGCGCAACGGCGGCCAGGCATGGGACAAGCCAGCGAAACGAACGGGAAGCACTGGGCATGGCGGCCGTACGTGGCCGACTCCATCCCGTTAGCGCCATGAAGTTCCCCCCTCCGCTATCCTGTAGGAGTGCGCCAGGCAGGACACCCATCCGCCGCCATCCGCACCGCTTCACACCATGAATGTCCGCTCGCTCGCCACGATCTTTCTACCCCTCGCGCTCGGTGCCGCGGCCCCTGCCAGCCCCATGGCCTTGGGCGTGGCACCAGGTCGCGCCGCCACCGAATCCCTCACGGTCCAAGACGACGGGAAGAAGAAGTCCAAGCAGGAGCTCGAGAAGGAACGCGAGGCCAAGGCAAAGGAGGCGGTACGCGTTCTCGGGCAAGGTCTCAAGAGCAAGCTCGCGCCGGAGCGCATCGCGGCGCTGACGGAGGCGGCGGAGGTGAATCATCCAAAAGTGGTCGCCGCGATCGCCAAGGCGCTGGCCGACAAGGAGCCCGACGTGAGCCGAGCCGCGCTCGAGCTTCTGGGGGGCGCCGGGGACCCGAGCGCCGTCGGTGAGCTCAAGAAGTACGCACGTCGCGCGCGGAAGGCGCTGAGTAAGAACCCAGACCGGATGGCGCTCGTCATTCGCTCGGTGGGTTTCCACGAGGACGCCGAGTCCATGGACTGGTTGCTTCAGGATGCCCTGACATCCGAGCAGCGAATCGTGCGCCAGGCACGGCTCTTTTCGGTGGCACGGATGCGTTCGGAAACGGCGCTCGAATCGATCTTTGCCGCCATGGCGAAGAGCGACCCACGACACCTGCGCTCGCGCATGCGCGAGCTGCGCGTCACCCTCATCTGGCTCACGTCGAAGGACCTGGGCGAAGATCCCGATGCCTGGAATGACTGGTGGCGCAAGAACCGCAAGGGGTTCAAGGTGCCCAAGGCCCCTCCCAAGCTAACGGGCCGCGATGAACGCGACTGGATGGTCTTCTGGGGTGAAGAGCGAATGCGAACCCGGCAGAAGAAGCGCGGCGACAGGGGCTGACCCTTGTGGGAAGTGGCGCCGGGGATGGGATTCCTTCGACGCCCACCGCAACCTTCGAGCAGTCCGCTCGTCGAGCTTCCTGAGATGACAGGGAAAGAGACCGACTCGGCGGGCGCCGATCTGGACGTGATGAACCGCGGGGCAAACGACTGGCCCCAGGGCCTCGCCTCAGTGGACGTGGAACCCCCTCGCCTATGGCTGCGCGGCACGCGGGCCCACCTGCGTGTCACGCGTAAGGTGGCTATCGTGGGCAGCCGCGCGCCGACGCCCTACGGCGAAGCCCAGGCGAGGCGCTTTGGTTACGCCCTCGCTAGACGCGGGGTATGCGTGGTCAGCGGCCTTGCCCGGGGCGTGGACGCCGCGGCCCACGGGGGCGCCCTCGAGGCCGGTGGTCCCACCATCGCGGTGCTTGGATGTGGCGTGGATCGCCCTTGGCCGTCGGGCACCCTCGCGGATCGGATGGCCGCGGAGGGGCTCTTGATCTCTGAGTTTCCCCCCGGCGTAGGCCCAAGGCGGCACCACTTCCCCCTCCGCAACCGGATCATCGCGGCGCTGTCCGACGGTGTCCTGGTCGTCGAGGCCGCCCACGCGTCCGGGTCTCTCATCACGGCTCGCTGGGCAGCCGACCAAGGCCAGGACGTGTTTGCACTGCCCGGCCGTGTGGACCATCCCATGGCCCGTGGCACGCTGCGGCTGCTCCGTGAGGGGGCCACGGGGGTCGACAGCCCGGAGATGCTCCTGGACGACCTTTACGGCCAGGGCGAGCTGCCATTCCCCCACGGCAGCCCCGCGGGCAGCCACGGGCCGGAGCATGGCGAAGCGGCCCCGGGGTCACCCTCCCGCAGGAATCAACAGGTCATCATCGAGGCCCTCCAGGGCGAGACGCTGGCTGCCGCGGACCTGGCGGATCAAACGGGGCTCGGTGTGGCCCAAACCCTCGCGGAACTCACCAGCCTCGAACTGGACGGCTGGATCAGACGCTGCCCAGGGGGGCTCTACGCGGCCCGCTGACGGGGTGCCCGTGGGCCAGGACCTGCAGCGCGCAAGAGTCGGGCCCCATGAATGAGCCAGCAACGAGGGCTAACTGACCGACGCGAGCGTGTGCTCAGCCACCAACATCACCGCGGCCACCGCGGCGGAGATGACCACGAAAGTGAAGTAGCGCTTCGGGAAGAGCTTCAAGGCCCGAGCATCCTCCGCCTCGGCGAACATGCAGCTCACGGCAACGATGATCGCGGTGGAGAACAGGAACAGGAATACGTGAAGGGCGAGGTCGTTCACTGGGCTTCCTCCCCGGCGGGCTGCAAGTCACCAGTTGGCTGCATTTCCGCTGCCGAGGTGGATTCACCCGTGGCGTCGGCCTCGCTCGCAACGGGCTCTCCAAAGAGCCTCGCGTCGCTGTACCCGTACACATCCAGCATCAACATCACGTTCAACATTCCGGCGATGGACGCCAGCACCACGCCACCATCGGCGTAGGCCGCGGTTTTCGTCATGAGGGGATGGCCGTGGACCATTTCCGCAAGGAAGGCCGTGGGACCGAGGAAAGTCTGCCCAGCCCAGTAATAGAAGTGACGCGTCCGGTCGAGGTTGCTGCCTTCCGCTAGGAACGTGCCGAGGGCAAAGAGCGACGCCACGCAGAGGAACGCCGCCACGGCCCTGGCCTTGCGGCCCTGCATGAAGTGACCTGCACCGGGCAAGAGCCAACCCGCAAGCACGGCGATGCCAGGGTTGGGCGCAGCGCCTTCGATCGTGGCGCGGGCCTGGGCGCGGGCCTCGAAGTGGGCGCGGCTCGCCAGCAGCAGGTTCAAAATACCAGCGGAGGCCGTGAGGATCACCCCGAGGTGAATGCCGGCCGGGAATGGCCGCGGAACCCGCTCGCCGAACCCGTAGGCCTTGACGTGGACGATCAGGGCCCCAAGGTTGCCCGCCTCCGGGGTCAGGGCCGCCGCAAAGCGCCCGCGCATCTCCGGGGGCAGGATCTCCAGGAACATTCCGCCCGAGAGGATCACCCCCAAGAGGTAGAGCCCCTGGATGACGACGAAGCCGATGGCCGCCGTTCGGAGGTTTCCGAGATAGAAGTGCCCTCCACCTGGCACAAGCCAAGTCATGAGCGCCGCCACATTGGGGTTGGGCGCTGGACCGGAAGGGGAGCCGGCTTGCGGCGATGGGGCGCTGGGTCGTTCCTGGCTAGCCATGGGGACCGAGGTTCTACCAGAGGCAGTCCCACCATTAGGCGCGATCGCGCTTTTTCCGTGGTTCATGGGGCCCAAGACCGGACCATCTGCCAGCCGAGGCCGTCCCCGACAGACGCTTTACGACTTGGCCCCTCTCTTTGGGTTCGCCTTTTCCCTAGCCGTTCCGGCACGGTGGCTTGGGGCGGATTCTCCCCGTGCAGGGCCCCGACTGACCGCGCCAGGCAAAGGGCACGCCCCCACCGACACTTACGGGGATGCGTGCCCATTCATCGAAGTCACCTTGGACGCTTTACGACCCCCACTGCCCCCCCGACGACGCCCTCTGGCGCCCTGACGGCTCTGATGACAGACCCCGATACCGAAGTTCCCCGGCGATTCACCCACGAAGCGATCGTCCGCTACGCGGAGACCGACCAGATGGGCGTGGCCCACCACGCGAACTTCCTCCTGTACCTTGAGGACGCACGCACCGGCATGCTCCGCGCCCACGGTCTGCCCTACGGCGATCTCGAGCGCCGGGGCGTCGGCCTGCCGGTCCGGCGGGTGGAAGTTCGCTATCGGACGCCGGCGTTCTACGAGGATGTGCTCCTGGTGCACGTGTGGATCGCCAAGCACCGGGCCGCTTCGATGACGTTCCAGTACGCGATCGAGCGCGAGGACGAGGGCGGCGGATCGACCCTCGTGGCGTCCGCCGAGGTCGACGCACGCC
>CAJXRJ010000296.1 GCA_913058555.1 uncultured bacterium | reverse complement strand
TCTACACACTGCATATCGTCGGCAGCGTCAGATGTGTATAAGAGACAGCCATGGCCGTGCGCATGGCCACTTTCCGGGTTTGGGGCGCCGGCGCCTCTTCGAGCTCACGCTCCCAGGCCTCGGCGATGCGCACGCTCGTGCGCCAATAGCGCGGAGCGTCCGGCTCGTATCCTCCGATCACGCCGGTCAGCTCGTCATTGGGGGCGTCGAACCGGTGGGAGTAGATCGTCGCGGTGCTCATCTGGAGCCAGACGGCCGGCGGTTCTTGGGCGCCGGCGATGGCCTGGCCCACGGCCCGGGTCGAGTCCGTCCGGGAGCTAAACATCTCCTCGAGGTTCGTCTTGTGGTAGCGGCAATCGACGGAGCGACCCGCCAGATTGATGACGGCGTCGGCCCCGTCGAGGTGTTCTGCCCAATCCCCCACCGAGCGGCCGTCCCATTGGGCGTAGCCAGCGTCCGCCATCGGTCCCTTGGCGCCCCGGCCAATGACGAGGACCTCGTCGCCGAGCCCAAGGAAGTGCCCTGTGAGCAGGCGACCCAGGTGTCCGGAGCCGCCAGGGATCACGATCTTGCGCGGGACTTGCTGGGGTGCCATAGTTTTAAGTAACCATGGTTACTTCCAAAGCGCAACCGAAAGGCGAAGGGAACGCTCCGCGCCCGCGGGGCCGGCCCAAGGGCCTATCCCCAAAGGGCGCCGCGACGCGCGAGCGGCTGTTCGATGCAGCAATCTCGCTCATGGGCGAACACGGGTTCGAAGGCACCACCCTGAGGGCGATCGCCACCGAGGCGGGCGTCACCCACGCCATGCTCTACCGGCACTTCCCCTCGAAGCAGTCCGTGGTGGCCGCCCTTTACGGGCGGCTGTCGACCACGCTCGCCGAGCGGGTGACGCTCCCGCGTGGGAGCTGGCGGTCCAGGACCGAAGCCGCCCTCATGGTGAGCCTCGACGTGCTGCGCCCCCACCGCCGCGCCCTTGGGACTTCCACATCCATCCTCGTGGGCGACCCAGATTGGAACGTTTTCGCCCCGGGCACGGAGGACGCCCGTCGCCGCGTCCGCAAGGTCTTTGAAGACGCCGTGTCCAACGCCTCCGATGCGCCCAAGCCGGCGCGGGGCGCCGCCCTCAGCAGGCTCCTCTATCTCCTGCACCTCGGGGTGGTGCTCCTTTGGCTGCTGGACAAGTCCAAGGACCAGCGAGCAACAGGGGCTTTACTCAAGCTGGTGGGCCCCGGGCTCACCCTCGTGAATGCGATGCTCAAGCTGCCCGGAACATGGCGATTCGTGGAGCGAGTGGATGGGGCGACGTCGGATGCTCTTTGCGGCGAAACAGAAGGCTGCAAGTTTCCAGGAAACTGATTACCCTCATCCAACGGGCGCAATTCCCGCGTCCATTCGCCGCCTACCCACTCGAAACGACCATGCGCCTCGCACTCGCAGCTCTGGCTCTCGCCTCCCTCGCTGGGACCTTATCCGGGCCCCTATTCGCGGCTCCACAAAGCCCCTACTACGTCTACCTCGACTTCGAAGACCTGACTGGTGCCGGCGCCATCCCCGCCGACTACGGAACCGTGGACGATTGGGGCAGCTGGTCCCACTCCGACGTCCTGGATCCAAACTACCCACCGGCGAGCGGTGCGGTCACGATCACGAGCTCGCTCCCGCAGGCGCCGATCCAATTCGGAGAAGACGTCGTCTTCGAGGTCGCGGCCATCGTGACGTCCGAGCCTTTCGCCTGGAAGCTCTACTACCAAGGGCAGCTTGTGCACACGACCGCCACGGTGCAGCCCAACCTCGGTGGTGCGGCCACCTACTTGCCCTCCGGCTACGGCGGCTTCGTTGACGCCATCGAATTCGAAACCTCCGGCAACGCTTTTGCCGTGGACGACCTGCAGTTCGTCGCTGGCTTCGACGGTGGATTCGGACAGCCTTACTGCACGGCGCTGCCCAACGCCAGTGGCCTCCCAGGGCGAATCAGCTTTCTGGGCAGCCCAATCGCAGCGGACAACGACTTCACGCTCGTCGCCTCTGACCTTCCGGTCAATGAGTTCGGCATCTTCGTGACATCGCGCGAACGCGGCTTCATTCCCATGACAGGCATTAGCAACGGTCCCCTGTGCCTCGGGGGGGAAGTCCGCCGGTTCTTTATGGCCTCGCAGATTCTGCTCTCCGACGCGGGCGGCCAGTTCAGCCTGCAAATCGACCTCACTGCCATTCCCGAAGGGCTGGGCACCGTCCGTGTCATGGCCGGAGAAACATGGAGATTCCAAAGCTGGTTCCGCGACCCGGTGATGGATGGCAGCAACTTTACTGACGCGCGGGAAATCACCTTTAGCTAACGAACAACCTCTCTATGAAGATCCACCTTGCCCTCTTTGGTTCGCTCTTTGCGGCCCTTGCTCCCCTCGCAGCAGCGGCTCCCCAAACGACGATCCTAGACTTTGAGGATCTCAGCGGCTTTGCACCGATGACTCCGGGCTACGGCACGGTCAGCGACTGGGGCAGCTGGGCCCACAGCGACCTGGTTGACGCCAACTACCCAGCCGCGAGCGGAATGGTCAAGATCCTCTCCGTTGGCGTGCAGCGCCCCATCGTCTTCGGACAGGACGTTGTCTTCGAAGGCGCCAACGTCGTCTCGGGCCT
The DNA here is from genome assembly GCA_913058555.1 of uncultured bacterium. GTDB lineage: Bacteria > Planctomycetota > UBA1135 > UBA1135 > Saltatorellus. The sequence continues at coordinate 6,090 of CAJXRJ010000296.1, read as the reverse complement.
GCCGTTCTCCTGGAAGCTCTACTACCAAGGCGTACTCGTGCACACCTCGGCAGTACTACAGCCCAACACGGGCGGGCCTGCGGTTTGGCTGGCCTCGGGCTACACGGGCTTGGTCGATTCGATCGAGTACGACTCCCCCGTTAACGTTCACGGCGTCGATGACTTCCAGTTCGTCGTCGGCAACGTCGGCCCGATCGGAACGCCGTACTGCACTGGTGTCGCCAACACGACGGGCAACGTCGGAACGATGGGCATCTTCGGCGACGATTCTGCCGCCGCGAACAACATCACGCTCATGGCGGCGAACCTGCCTGTGAATCAGTTCGGCATGTTCTTGACCTCCAGGGAGCAAGGATTCGTCCCCCTCGGCGGCGGCGCCAGCAACGGCAACATCTGCCTCGGTGGCGAGATTCGCCGCTTCACGCTCCCGAGCCAGATCCGGCAAACGGATGCCGCGGGTGAGATGAGCCTCGCGATCGACCTCACGGTGATCCCCCAGATGGGCGGCACCGTCATGGTCATGTCCGGCGAAACCTGGCGCTACCAGGCGTGGCACCGCGACAGCGTCGGCACAGGCAACAACTTCACGATCGGTCACGAACTGACGTTCCAGTAGGAACACGGAGCCAGGCTTCGTTTTCCGCAAGGGAAGGCGACCCAGCGGGCCCAGATGGGCTGGCTGGGTCGCCTTCCCATAGCTACCGCAATGCCCGGCCTCCTCGTTAGAAGGACCAGCGCGCGCCAATCAGCAGGTTCCGCCCGGGCCGGTTCTGGCCTGAACCGTGCACTCGGTAGTCCTCGTCCGTGACGTTCTCGATCCCCAGCGTCAAGGTCGACCCCGGTGACATCTCGAAGGTCCCGATCACGTCGAGAACGTCATAACCCGGCGTACCCCCGGGCGGAATGCGCGTGCCGTCCGACTCGTCGCGCGGGGACAGGCGGTCGGCGTCCTCCGCATGGATCCACCTGGCCTCGATAGCCCAGCTCGCAAACTGAGGGGCGCACCGCAACCCGAGCATGCCCATAAGGGGCATGAGTCTAGACGGCACGTTGTCGTTCACCGGCCCGCCGACGGTCACAGGGACCTCTTCTTGGCCGTCAAGCCACGCGACGTTGCCAAACGCAGTCCAGTCCGGACTCACGCGATAGGCCATGCCAAACTCGGCCCCACCGATCGTCGAGGAACCCGCGTTCGCCTTCGTGACCTCGTTCTCCCCATCGGCGTTGGCATTGCCGGTGAGTATGCGTTGGATCACGTCATCGCCTTCGGTGAGGAACGTCGCCAGCTGGAACGACATCTTGTCCGTCTCGTGCTTGACGCCCAGCTCGAAGGTGACGAAGTCCTCGGGGTCGAGTCCAGGGGCGGGGATCTCAAACTCGTTCGAGCGGGCGGAATCAAAGCGGGTTAGGTCCGAGAGGTTCGGCGCCCGGAAGCCCTGGGACACACCGCCGAAGAGCGCCACTTTCGAATGCTCTTCGTCGACGATGCGCGATTCAAATCGCAAGGACCCCGTCAGCGCGGTCCAGTCGTCTTCGAGGGCGATCTGCCCGCCTCCGTTAGGGTCGCGCACTTCATTTGCTTCGGCGGAGGCATAGGTCAGGCGCGCCCCCGCCGTGAGGGTCGTGTGGGAAGCCACGTCAAACTCGAGCTCGCTATAGAGGCCGCCCAGGTCGTAGGTGGCGTCGTCAGCCACGGGTCCCTGGATATTGTCAGCGGCACTCTGGCTCTCGAATCGATTGAGGAACGAATCCACCGAATCCCGGTTCCACTCGAGCCCCGTGCGCAGCCGCCCCCATGAGGTATCGCGGCTTCCGCGAAGGCCAACGCCCAAGGTCCCCACGTCAAAGCCCTGCTCGTCGACGCGGTCGCCGGAACGCTCGCGGCGACGTTTCTCCTCCTGGCGGTGGTAGCTCAGCGTCGTCTCGGTTTGCCATCCGCCTTCCTCGGCGGAGTCCGTGTTCAGCCGCGCATAGGCCAGCGTCCTGGTCTGGTCTAGGTCCCGTCGGAACTCCGAACCCACGCCGCTACCCTCGAACGGCACGGCGAAGATCGTGCGATGGGTGCGCGGCGCGTCGTCGATGTTCACGCGCTGGAACCCGAAGGTCAGGGTCGTGAGGTCATCCACAAGATGCTGCACCTTGCCGTCCGCGTCCCACTCGTCGTACCCCGTGTTCAGGAGCTCGCCGCTATCGCCGCCGGCTTCGACATCGCCGAAGTCCTTGCGCGAGCCGCCCGCCCGCCACGCCGTGGAGTCGCCGATGGCCCCACCCAGGTCCAGTCGCTGGATGTTGTAGTTGGCGCCGGTGGCGAAACGTGTGAACACCTCCCCACCCAAGGCCCGACCCCAGATCTCTGGGTCTTTGGTGAAGGCTTGCACGGTTCCGCCGATTGCGTCCGATCCATAGAGGACCGAGCTCGGCCCCTTGACGACTTCGATGCGTTCAAGGCTGAGGGGATCGACCGTTCCCGCGTACTGGTTCGGACCGTCCCGGAACACCGAATTGTTCAGGCGGATCCCGTCCACCAAGAAAAGCGTCCGGAAGCCGGTGAACCCGCGGATGTAGGGTGACCCTTGGGCTGGGCCAGTCTCTTGGACCATGACTCCGGGGACATCGCGGAGGGCCTGTGGCAGGGTGCGCATCTGGTCGATGCGCGATTCAGGAACCGAGTGAACCGCGTAGGGAACGTTAAGAATCGACTGCCCTTCCCGCGTCGGCGTCACGACCATCGTGTCAAGATCGAGACCCGCGGCGGGCTTCGCGTCGGGATCAGACGCCAAGGGGGCACCAGCGCCCCCGGTGGACTGCTGGGGGGCGGGAACGGGCGCGGAGACAGCGAGGGCGAGTCCGAGAGGGAGAAGGAATGTCACGATCGTTGCTGGGGGGTTGGGGTTTCGGCGCATTCGAACGCGCAAACTCGCCAGCCGTTCAGCGATTCGGCAAAATTGCCGGGCGGATTCCGTGAGCCGCCGCGGGCCCCATGCGTTGGCCCGAATCAGACCCCATGAGTCCCACGCCCCGCACCCTCCACAGCACCCTCCAGGGCCCCCTCTCCAGGCCCGGCCCAAGGCCAGGGTCCGAGGGTCTGGCGGAAAGTGCTGCGGGCAGCACCGGATCGGGCTCCGGGGCGGGCTCCAGCTTTGCCACCTCACTGGCGGTCCACGGCCTGGCCCTCGCGACCCTGGTCATGACGGTGAAGCTCCCGTGGCGAGGCTCCAGCGAGGAGCCCGAACGGATCATCGCATGCGCGATCGAGCCGGCGGTGGCCCCCGCTTCCGCCCGTGACGACCGCGAGCCTCCCCTGGAGATCAACGCCCCCGGCTGGGAGTCGGAGCCGCTGATCATCGACGACTTCGATCTGCCCGAGGAGCCGGCCTTCGAAGATGCCGCCTGGGCGGACGACGACATGCCGGCGTACCGCCCCCCCGTCCGAGAGATCGACCCCTACGCCGAGCCGACCCTCGACCTCACACCTAAGGCGCGGCCGAAGCTCGTGCGCCCCCGGAGCCTCCCGAAGGGCGCTGTGCCTGGTCCGCTCCCAGAGCTGAACGGCGCCCCGGTCGCCCCGCCGACCCCGCGGGACGCCCAAGCAAACACGTCGCCCGAGCCGGTGGAAGGCGCTTGCCCACCGCCGATCTTCCCGAAGATCGCCCAGCTCCGGGGCTGGTCCGGCACGGTCTATCTCTGGATCGACGTCAGCGCAAGTGGCACGGTCACCGACGTGCGCATCGACACGAGCAGCGGGCACAAGATCCTCGACGAAGCGGCCATGAAGGCCGTGAGAGATTGGCGCTTCACGCCCGCCGTGAGCGCCGGGGTACGGACCTCCGTCACCGTGCGCAAGCCCATCGAGTTCAGCCTCGGCGGCGCGTAACGAGCGACACGCAAACGATCGCCGCAACGTTGACACCAAGGCCAGGCAGGCCCGGGTGCACAGCGAGGCCATCGACCCAGTGCGGCAGGCCGAGCGTCACGCCCGAGCCTAAGACGAGCCCCGCGAGCACGCCCGGCCCCGTCGCCCGTGGCCAGAAGAGCGCCGCGGTCACGGGCGGCGCCAGCTGCCCCACGGGCCCGTAGGCGTAGGTGAGGAGCCCGACGAGGTCCTCATGGAACATGGTGGCTGTCACGTAGGAAATGATCAGCACCGGCAGCAGTGCCCAGCGAACCGCCGTTCGCTCGGTCCGTGCGTCCATGGACACGCCGGCCCCCACGATGAGCCCGTCGCGCACGGCGATGGACGCCGCGGAGTGCAGGATCGAGTCCCCACTCGACATGGAGGCCGCCAGCGCCCCGGCGCAAAAGAGCCCCACAACGATCGCGGGCAGCTCCAGCTGGAGGAGGAGGTGCGGCAAAACTTGGTCAGGCTCCGCGGGCGGCGGATCCATCCCCACCGCAGCGAACCCAATCAAGAGGATCGGCAGAAGGAAAAGCTGGAACGTGGGATAGAGCACCACCGTCCGCCGCAGCACCGCCTCCGACTTGGCGGCAAAGGCCTTTTGGAAAAGGTGCGGCCAAAACGAGAAGCCCACGGTCATCACGAACACCGTGCTTCCGAATCCCGCCCAGGTCCATGCCTCGCCTTGCGAGGTCAGCCCGGGGAGCGTCAGGAATTCCGGATCGAGCTTCTCGAACATCGGCGCGACGCCGCCGTGCATGACACCTGGCAGATACAGCCCGAGGATCCAAGCCAGCGACATCATGAAGACGCCCTGGAGCGTGTTCGTCCAGCCGACGCCCATGACGCCGCTGCGCCACACGTAGAGCAGCACGACGCCATACACGAGTGCCGCCCCCACCTCAACGCTGACCTTGCCCGCGGTCAGGACCTCGAGCACATGCCCCGCCCCGCGCATCTGTAGCGCGAGGTACGGCACGAAGGCCATGAGGCTCACCACCGCCATGATCGGCGCGAGGGGCCGAAAGCTCAGCTCGCCCGCGACAAGCTCGGCCTGGGTGATGTAGCCGCGGCTGCGGCCGAGGCGTGCAGCCCTGGGGCCGACCCAGTAGAACGGCACAAGCCCGAGGACCCCGAACGCCAGGATGTAGAACGCGCCGGCCCCCGTGGAGTACGCCCGTCCGGGCGCGCCTAAGAAAGCGAAGGCGCTGAAGATGGTGGCGCCCGTCACGAAGTACATGAGGAGCGCGCCCATGGCGCGGTCCCCCGCCACGTACCCGGTCGCGCTCGCGCTGGTGCCCTTGCCCGCACGCCAACCGACGCCCAGCGAAAGCGCTAGATACGCCCCCACGACCGCCAGGATCTGGGCCTCGGCGCTCAAGCGTTCTCTTCCGCGTCAGTACCAGCACTTGGCTCTACATCGGAGGGCCGCGTTGCGTCGTAAACCCAGAGCACAATGAACGTCGACACCGACCAGCCCGTGACCCAGGCCAGTCCCGCGGGCAAACCGAAGGTCAAACCCGCCGACGTGGCGGCGCCGCGGAAGAGCACTCCGGTGAGGGAGAGCCCAGCGACGGCCACGTAGGCGAGCATCAAGAAGGTCCTAAGGGTCATGGTGTCCATGGGAAGGCGATCAGGCCTTCGCGGCACGGGTGCGCGACCAGAAGGCGGCGAGCCCAATACCAATGGCGACCCAGGAAATGCCCGAGACGATGCTTCCGTCGAACCCGTGCTTCCACCCGGTGATTCCGTTGACCGCAAGCCCCGCCAAGCCAACACCCACGAGGGCTTCACCCGCGATGACCCCCGAGGAGAAGAGGACGCCGCGTTGGGACCGGTCTTCTCGCTCGCCTTCCGACTTCGATCCCCTCAGCACGATCGCACTGATGATCCCCCCCACGAGGATGGGCGGCGCGATCGCGAAGGGCAGGTAGATGCCGACGGCGATGGGCATGATGTGAGCGCGGAAGGGCGCGCCCATGGCCTTGAGTATGGCGTCCGCGATCAGAATGACGACGCCGATGCCAGCGCCCATCCTGATGAGGTCCCATGGGAGCTCCGTCTCACCGGAGAATCCCTTGGCCAGATTCGCAAAGAGCTGGGCCTGGGGCGCGGTAAGCTCCGGCCCGCCGATGCCGCCCTCGGTCCCCTTGTGAAGGAGCATCATGACCGGCGCCATCACGAGGGACGCGATC
>CAJXRJ010000295.1 GCA_913058555.1 uncultured bacterium | reverse complement strand
GCGTAGAGTGGTTTGACTCGCTGGGGGGCGCGGCCAGGGGTGCGGTCGCTGTTTCCATGCTCGCTGACCTTTTGCCACGGAATTGCATGCTGATTGACTCTGGAACCTCGCGTTGGATTCGTTGCTTTGGATCTGGGATGGCTCTGTTGGTTGGTGCGGGGTGTTCGGCGCCGGGTGGACAACAGGGTGGACAACAGGGTGGACAGCCGGGGGGCGGCGAAGAGGCTGCCCTGGGGGGCGCGATCGTTCAGGCCATAGGGGAGTGGGATGCTGCCTGTGAGGCCGAGTTTGGTGGGGACGCCACGGGGGGGCGGGCCTTCTTCTTGCGAGGGCTCACGGGCGATGAGGCGGTGGGGCCCACGGCCCAGCTGTTGGCCAGGACCACAGGGATGGCCGTCGATATGCACGCGCGGTCCCAGAACGGCCAGCTGTGGGGCCAGCGTTCGGGCCTCTTTGTTCTGACCGAGGAGTTTCGGACGAAGGTAGGGGAGCTTCAGAAGCTCATGGCAGCGCCGGGGCCACTCCGTGACGCCGAAGACGGCGCGGCTACGGCGAAGGCGCTGAACGCGCGTGCGGAAGCCCTGGGCGTGGCGTGGCGGTCGCTGGGGAAGCTCAAGGCTGCGGTCCCCCTCGAGGAACAAGTGCGCGCTTTGGCCCCTTCTTATCAACCAATCACATGGGAGCTCGATGGGGTGAGAGATGAGATGCGCCGCCTCTTCGCGGAGGCGGTCACCGCACATTACCGCGAGGCAATCGATGAACTCCTGGAGCAGGCGCCCGACAGGCTGATGTTGACCGAGGCGGGCCTTCGATTGGACGGATGGCTTCATCGAGCCTCCCGTGAAACGGCCCTGGACCTCAATGGCACCGACGGTCTGAGCAACCTCGACGCGGCGCGCTCCGCGCTAGGCTCCGCCCTCTCGGACCTTCCATGCGCCGAGGGCGACTTGGATGACCTCATCGATCAGAAGGTGGCGACCCTTGTCTTTGAGGAGGCCCATGCCGCCGGCCTGCGGGCAGCCATGCGCCACTGGGACAAGGTCCTTCAGAGCGTTCCCCCGGGCGAAGAAGGCGGTCTGGTGAGCGTGGAGGTGGAGGTGATCGACCAGGCCAAACTCGATGCCATCGACCATCTCTTCATCAATGAGTCGTTCGATTTGCCCATGAAGAGCCTCCGTGCCGGTGGTCGGGCCAAGGGGCAGCCGCCGGAGACGGAGGAGCAGCGATTGGCCAGGGCCAAGGCCCAGGCGCGGCGGGAACTGAAGAACGCCACAGAGCGCCTATCCCGGGCAGAGCTCGTGGTTCGCAAGGGGCTCGCCGTCGCGGGCGTCCCCGGCCAACGCAAGGACGTTCCTACGCCCGTAGCAGAGGCGCACGCATGGAACGTGTCGTACGGGAAGGGCGTGATGGAGTCACTCGAGGATCAATGGAAGGAGACGGTAGAAACCGCCGCGGTGACAAGGGACGAAGCCCTTCAGCTCGGAGAGCTTCGCTTGCGGATTCTCCGGGCGGAACGGGCGTTCAAGACCGCGGTGATCCTCGACAGTCTCCGCGCTGGCCCCGCTCGGTAACCAGGGGACGACGGCTATCGTCCCGCTTCCCGGGTGAGCCCGATGATCCAGCCGCCAGCCATCAGGGCAGCGGGGACCGTGAACTGGGAGATCGCCAGGGGATAGACGAAGGAGATCACAACCCCAACGAGGGCCATGATCGCGGCCCAGGTCATGGGGGAGTCGCCGGCGGCTCGGGCACTGATGCCGCCAAGGGCGCCCACGATGACCCCCGCCATCCACCACAGGAGCGACGCGTGTCCGAGGGTGACGAAGACGAGCACCGGGAGCGAGGCGCCCGCCATGGCCGCCTCGAGGCAGAGCTTCCTCATGCGTACCCGGAAGTCCTCATCCCGGGCGTCGAAGATGGCGTCGTAACGTGTCCTGCCCGAGGGGTTCTTCGGGTCGAAGACCAGCGCCCTCGGCGGGCCACCGGGCGTTGGCGCAGGGCCAATGGCCGACCGGCGCGGCCCAGAGATGGCCTCCTGGGCTAGGCGCCCCGGCTGAAACTCGTGGCACTCCTCCGGCACGATCGACTCATCGAGGGTCAGGGCGAGTGGCTCGGCGTCCGCCCCCTGGAGCTCCCGCAGCACCGCGGACTCGGGGGGAGGTGCCTCAGGGGCCCTCGGGGGCCACTGGGGCGCTTCCTCTGAATCGGTCACGGGCTCTCCATCGACCAGGGAATACCCGTTGGTTGAATCGGAGTGCGAGGCCCGGACGGGGAATCCCGGGAAGGCGACCACCCCGCGCCCATGGGACCGGCGCGCGTCTCCCGTTGGGACGCGCGCCGCTCCGTCACTCTGGCGCGACAGTGATGATGTGGGCGGACGCTGACTTGCGGCTGCCGGCCACGATCTGCCCCTTCGGGTTGAGGAACGGCGCGGAGACGATCCGCCATCCGGGCGCGCGGAAGGCCACGTGGTCTGGGCACTTGTCGCGGGTGATGAGGAAGAGCTCCGTCGAGGACGTCTTGCCCGCGCTGACGCCGTCGATCATCACCTCGATGCCGTCGATGAACAGGTTGTCCTCGCCCTTCGCAGCGAAGTGACAGGCCCAGCCCCGCTTGAGCTTCACGGTCAGGTCGCCGTCCGTGAGCGCCCCTTCGGGAACGTCGAGCGGGATGTGGTCGTCCGACGCGATCTGGAGCTTCAGGGCCTTCGGCGTGCGGAGGAATGGCAGCCGCGCCTCGAAGTCCATGCCTTGGACGTACCCCAGCACCGTCTCGTCTGCGCCGCTCCGGTACTGCACGTCGACAAACTCGATGGGCTCGAGGGTGTCGGCGTCGACGGCCCGCACGATGCGATGCTCGAATTCTCGATCGTCGTGGATCAGGATCTCCTTCCTCTGGCCGGGCCGAACCTCAAAGGCTGCCGGGTCGATCAAGTAAGCGAGGGGGGCGGGACCGCTTTGGTCGTGCGCATCGCTGAACTCCAGGGCATGGATGCCTTCGGTCAAGGCCTCGATCCGCGCCGTGCCGGACCAAGCGCCGTCCGACTGGGTCCATGCAATGTCCGTCCATTTCGAGCGCACCGACGCCCCGTTCGATCCGTATTGAATCGCCATCACCTCTAGTGGCCGGTGGAAGGTCCCGGTGGCGCTGACGAAGGTGATGTCCACGGCACCCATGGGGGCCCTTGAGGGATCCTGCACGAGTTGAACGCGCTGGATCCCATGGGTGGAGGCGGTCAGGGTCAGGGGGGTCGTCTGCGAGTACAAACCGCCGGCCCTCGATTCGAGCTTGTACTCTCCGGGTGAGAGGCCCAGGTATTCGAACCGCGCGATGCCATCGACCATCCTGGCCCGATGGTGGTTCACCCGTTGCCCAACCGTGGTTGGGGCCCCTCGATCCGTCGCGTCGAATAGCGTTGCAAACGGATCCTCCAACTCGACTCCTGCAGGAGGGACGAGTTCGGCCGTCAACGCGGCCAGTGATTCGAACACGATCGGGGCGGTGACGCCTGTGCCCACATAGGGCGCAGCTTCAACGGATGCCCCAGCCTTGCCGTTTGCCGTAAGGACTCGCAGCGAGGCGCCGGTGAGCTCTTTGGCTGCGTACTCGGGGAAGCGAGCGTAAGTGCGCCCTTCAAACCTCCTGAGCGGCGCGGACGCCAGGAGACGATCCCACGTGCCACTCTCGGCGCGGAGCTCAGCGAAGGCGCCAGTGAGGTCGAGCTCCGCCGGTGCCTCGATGCCCATGATGGCCGCGCGGCCAAAGGGCACGGCGAGTGCCTCGTCCAGTTCCGTCAATGGCAAGTCGTCGGGCCGCCCGGGGCTTCCGCCAAAGGGGGCGGGGACCTGTTGCCGGTCGAGCATCCGATCGATGGGAGCCACGGCGATGACGCCCGCCGGCAGGGTCATTCTCCCGAGCCGGTCTGACCTGATCTGGGCAGAGGCGCCGGACCCAGGCGCGGGCACCGTAGCAATCACGTAGTCCCAGGCTGGCTCCCCCGTTCGCTCATCCACCAGTTGGATGACGCGGGGCTCCGGGGGGGCCGTGGGCTGTGCGGTGGCCAGGTTCCCCGTGGGGCCTGCCGCAGGAGCGATTCGCCCCTGGGCCGTCCTTGGGGTGATCGACCTGTCCATGCCGTTTGGCGCTTGGGGCTCCAGATTCCCGGGAGTGGCTCCGCCCGCAGATAGGGTCTCCGTGACGGGCGGGGGGCCCAGCCCTTCGGTGGGGGCGTCGCCGGATCGAAGCCAAACGAACAAAGCCAGAAGCGGAACGGCGAGCGCGAGAAGTTTGAACGAGGTCATGGCGAGTGCGAGGAAAGCGGGAACCGTCGCCGGCGTGGCAGCGGCGGGCCCCGGGAAACCGGCGAGTGGGGTAAGCGCCATGACCCAGCGCTTTCGATCTCCGTTGTGTGCGGCATCGAGTTCTTCGCGGAGCTTTGCGATACCTCGGTGCAGGCGCGTGCGCACCGTGCCCTGGGGGACGCCCGTGCGCGCGGCGATCTTGGCGGCGGAGAGTCCCTCGAAGTAGCGCAGGAGCATCGTCGCCCGGATGGGCTCATCCAGCGCGAGCACGGCGTCGACAACGCCCCGGTGGGCTTCACTGCGCTCCACCAGCTCCTCCGGCGTGGGCACGGCCCGGTCCGCCACTCCGTGATCCCTTTCCCTCGCCGAGCGCGTTGCGTCGCCGCGCTTTCGGTTTGCCGCGAGGTTACGCGTCACCGAAGCGAGCCAAGGCCCGAGCGGCTGTCCGGGGGGCAGGCCCGAAGGGGCCCGCTTCAGCGCGGCGAGCCAGCTCTCCTGCACCAGATCCTCCTCGTCCTCCCGGACCAGGCGGCGCGCGAGGCCCCGCATCCATCCGGCGTGTTCGAGGAGGGCCTCAGGGTGAAATCGATCGTCAAGTGTCATGGCAAGGGGAGATCACCATGGACCCGCAAGCGTTCCCGAGATTCTGATCTTTCTCCGCGGCGCGCGGGCTCATCGATCATCCGCCGGGCAGCGCAGGTAGGCCCTGTCGCTTGGAATCGCGAAGGCGCGCGGCTCCACGCTAAAGCCCCTTCGAACGATGGCCCGCAGCGGCGTATCCACGGCTTTAGCGGCCATCGGAAGCACGATGGAGAGGTCGGAGTCGCTCGACACCTCGACGCTGAACAGCAACCCCTCACCGTCCTCGACGTCCACCTGCATGGCGTGGGTCGGGTCGTCATTGAAGAGTCTGAACGATCGCCCCGTGACGGCCTCAAGCTGAACGGCCGCCTCCGCGAGGGGCACCTCCGGGATCTCGATCCAGCCCAGCGCGAAGCGCGGGGACCGGTCGCCCGCCGAGTCTCGGGTCTCCGAATAGGTCACCCGGAAACGCCCGGGGGGAAGGCCCTCGATCACCGCTGCTCCAATGCCACCCCATTGGACTTTTCGGGGTGGCGGCAGCCTGCGCCCCGCGCGGTGCGCGCGGCCCGCGCGGTGCTCCGCGACCCGGAGCCAACCCTCTGAGTCCCGCGGCGCCGGGAAGGGCGCAACGACGCCGAGTCGAGTCGATGTCCTGGGGACGATTTCGATGGGCTCCCCGCCTGCGACCGCGACCCGCGGAGCCGCGAGGCACAGGCCCATGGCCCGGTCGCCGCCTGGAATGTCGATCCAGTACTCATCGAGGGGCACCTCCCCGAACGAGAAGGACCCATCCCCGTGGACCTCGGCCTCAAGCTCTCCGAGAGCGTTCCCCGGCGTCGCGATCACGCGCAGTCCGTCGGGGATCTCTCCGTCGACCCATCCCTTCAGCATCGCGACGGACGCAGGGGTGGGTGAGGTCTCGAGGATCCGCGGCCCGTCCGCATCATCGCGGAAGCGGAGGGACTCGAACAACATGACGGGGGAAGCGTCCCTGTGCCCAGCTCCGTGTGTCCCGTAGGGCCGTGCACTCACCAGGTACGTGCCCCCGAGCAGGCCCCGGATCTCGTACGCCCCATTGCCGTCGCAAAGCGCTTCGAGCGTATCCCCAAGGGCCGAGGTGCCCCCGCTCTTGACGACGCGCGGTCCGGGGAGATCGGAACGCACCAGGGTCAATACCCCGCCACGAAGACGAGCGCCGTCTTCCCCCAGGAGAGTCCCCCTCAGGGTCCTGCCGGAGGAACCGAGCCAGTCCCCTTCGGGGGGCGGCCGTTTCCCTTTGTTCTCCGGCAACACCACATCGGTTCGAAAGTCCAAGGGCCCAGCCCGTCGCGGTGTCCCGTCCAGGCGCACGTCAGCGGTCGATAGATAGCGATCCTGGCGCCATGGAACGAAGACGCGATAGTCACCTGGACGCAGGCCCGGGATGTCCACTTGACCCAAGAAGTCCTCCACCTCGCACTCGTCCACAACGTACGCGCCCTGGGCTCCTGCCGTGCGCACAAGCGTCGCGCTGCCAGTGCCGTACATATGGGGCAGCTTGGGTCCAAAGCTCTGGATGTGAAACGACGGACTCAGGTTCAGCGTCACGGGCCAAGTGGCCCCCTTCAAATGCAGGGGTGGATCAAGGCACCAGATCCTCCGCTCCCTATCGAGCTTCTCCCTCTCCCCTGTCCCTGCCCGCACGTCGCGCACGCATGCCCAGCCCTGCGCCAACCCAGCGATGCACGCCCGGCCGTCCTCGCCGATCGGTGCCATCACCACCCGGCCACCTGGACCTTCCACGCGTACCTCGCCCCAGTCCGCGAGCCGGTCTCCGCACCGAATCTCGAGGATCACGGGTTCTGTTCGTGCTTCCGCTATCAGGGCGAATGGATCCAACCCCTGGGGAGTCGCGCCGGCCAGTGCCACCGTGGCCGCGAAGGGGAGAGTAGAACTGAAGAGCTTCATGGTGCAGCGAGCCAGGCGTTGCGAGATACTGCCCGGGACGCGCCGGCCCTTTGCTTTCGCATGGGGCGCGCCCTGCCATTCTCACCATCCATCCTAGACGGTATGTCGATTCCCGCTGCCTTTGAGGCTGACTCCTACGTGCTCCGCCGCAAGTTCCTCAAGATCCTGGGGGCGAGCTTCCACGTGCGCGATGGGAGCGGCAATCTCCTGGCCTTTTGCGCCCAGAAGGCGTTCAAGCTGAAGGAGGACATCCGAGTATTCGAGGACGAGGAGAAGACGAAGCCGCTGCTCACGATCCAGGCGCGCCAGGCCATCGACTTCTCTGCTTGTTACGACATTGTCGACGCGACCAGCGGCGTCAAGGTGGGCGCGGCGCGGCGCAAGGGGATGAAGTCGATCCTGCGCGACTCGTGGGAGGTCCTCGACGCGGACGATCACGTGATCGACAAGCTCGAGGAAGACAGCGCCGGCATGGCCCTCGCCCGGCGCTTCCTGTCGAACCTCATCCCGCAGACGTTCAAGCTCGGCGGCGGCGCGACCTTCAAGCAGCGCTTCAATCCATTCATCTACAGCCTCGAGGTCTCGATCCATCGGGGCGCCGAGATCGACAAGCGGCTCCTGATGGGGGTCGCCACCTTGATCGCCGCCATCGAGGGCCGTCAGGACAGCTAACGTGGCGTTCGATTCGGGCTCCATCGGGGCAACGTGCGAGCACTGCCAAGCGATGTTCCCGGTGGCCAAGTCGGCGGCGGGCAGTCTGCAGAACTGCCCCGAGTGCGGGCGCGCCACGAGTGTCGGCGGCGAGAATGACCCGCTCTGGACGGTCATCAAGGGCGCGGCGGTGCTCGGTCTCGTGGTCGCCAGTGTCCTCGTGTACCAGATCGGTGGCCCCGTCGCCGGCGCCGCGGTGTTCCTCGTGGGTGCGGCGATTCTCGGTCTCGTCCGCGCCGCGCTGTAAGGCGCCTCCTTGGGGATCGTCAGCGGACAGGCGGCGCCTCTTTCTTTGGATTTGGTCGCAACCTTCCCCGTACCGGCGAGTCTTTAGATTCGGCGAGATGCTTCAATGGCGACCGTGACCCAGAACCTCGACGTACTGATCCTTCGCGACCCGAAAGAGTCGGCGAAGAAGTGTTCCCTGATTCCCCTGCGCGGGACGCCGGGAATTGAGTTCGTTTCCTACGACGCTGACCGCACGCTCGACGGGGGCGGGCGCATCCTCTTGGACCCAGCGGGGGAGCCCATCGGGCCCGCCGATGCAGGGCGTCCGTTGCTCGTGCTCGACTCCTCGTGGCGGCGGCTACCGAAGCTGCGGGCGACCGTGACGGGGGATCCCATTGCGCGCCGGTTGCCTCCGCTCATCACGGCGTACCCGAGGCGATCCAAGGACTTCGACGACCCGAGCGAAGGGCTCGCATCGGTGGAGGCGCTCTACGGCGCGCTGCGCCTGCTCGGCCACAAGGACATCGATCACCTACTCGCGAACTACCGCTGGGCAGATGAATTCCTGAAGCTCAACGCGGAGGCGCTATCAGTTCCATGAAGGTCATCGCGCTGGTGCTCAGCTTTGTTTGGACACTGGGTTCCTGTGGTTCGGGCGACGGAGGAGGGGCTCCTGATTCGTCGGCGGTGCTCGAGGCCATCGATGACTGGGAATCAGCACATCGGGTCTTGGCCGACGACATTGCCGCGGCGATGGATCCAGTTTTCGATGGGGACATCGGCACCGATGTGACGGGAGATGCCTCTGAGGTCCGCCTGGCCGAAGATATTCAGGTGTTGATGGACTCGCTCCGGCAGCAGTTCGCTGCTCTTCCGCACCAGTCTTCCGCCCAAGGCGCGAACGGGTTCTACGTTCGGTTGGGGTCGAGTTTTGGGGAGAAACTGACGAGCCTTCAGGCGCTGTCTCTTA
>CAJXRJ010000294.1 GCA_913058555.1 uncultured bacterium | reverse complement strand
GGGTAGGGGCTCGTGGCGAGCGCCGATGTGGCGGAGCAGCTTGCGACAGATGAACGGGTCGGTGATGAGGGCGATGCGGCGACGGCGGTCTCCGCAGTGGGGACAGCGGAGAACGTCCACGGCAAAGGTCCGCTCAAGGAGGTCGGCCCAGGTGCGTCGGTTCGAGGGTTGGGCGCAGTTGGTCGGGGAGTCGGTCGGCGGCGCGGGCGGGACGATGCGGTCGCGAAGCGTGGAGGCGGGTGCGAGGGAGCCGTGATAAGTCCAGGCGTGCTCGCGGGGGTGGGGGACGAGGGCGGCGAGTCGCTCCAGAAAGGACAGAGGGTCGAAGGCGAAGGCGCGGGTTCCGTCACGCCAGGGACGGCGGAGAGTCCACTTGACCTTGCCGTGCGGGTGAAGTCTCGGACTCAAATGCCGGAATCCAGCTACCGCGCCGTGGACCTGAAGTTGGGCGCTGACGGATCTCGATAGCGCTCCCATGGCCGATCGATCGATCGCCGGCGCGAAGGAGCCCGTTCTGTCCCCAAGCGATGCGGAACGTGATGCCGCAAGAGAGCGGCTCACGCGTGACCCGATGTCGGTTGCGGTGCTCAAGGTCCTCGTAAATGCAATCTCCGCCAGCCTTGGCTTCGGCCTGCTGCTTCTGCCCCTTCATGCGCTGGCCTACCTAGGCGTGGCGAAGCTCTTCCTTGGGGCCGTTCCCGCGCTCTTCGACGGGCGACCCATATACATGCGACCTGGGGTGATGGGCTGCGTCGGCCTATGGGTTTCTCTATTCGTGTTCTTCGGCTTCCGCTTCTGGATCAGGGGTCGTCGTAGACTGCGATTGATCGAAGGCGGCCAGCCGCATCCTCGAACGCTGGCGACGTTTCGTCGCGCTCGTTTCAACACCACCGAGGACAAGGAGTCCTTCGTCAACGAAGGGTGCCTTGGTGATGACGTGATGCTCGCTGGCCTGGCCGCTGACGGAGTTGAAGTGGATCGTGAGCCTCACGCCGAAGATTTCGGCTGGCATGGTCGCTTCAGCCTGTCCTCCGATGACCATTACGATCTTCTGGTGTCCTTCGAGGCGCTCGATGAGATGGGCGGCGGGACCTGGTGGATTCACATCGAGCGCTCGGGAACGCCGTTCTCGAGCAATCGTCGCGCGCGCGGCGGTTTGGTGCAGGGCCCCGCGGTTTCGGCTGTGCACGCTCTACTCGCGCGCACCGACGATGTCGAGGACCTGCGCTGGCACTTCGACACGCCACTCGGGGATGGCGCGATCGCGGCCTAGCGATAGCCCTGCGCCGAGCCCGCATCCCTGAAGAGATGCGGGCAACGCCTCCCATCGCCAGGACGTCAGCCTATCTGAGCCGCCTCTATCTCATCGAGTGCGACATACGCGCTGCGTATGCTCTCGCCAGCGAATCTCCTTCTCCACGATTCAGCAGCTGTGTTTCCTGACTTCAGAGCACGCCAATACAGCCAGAGCGAGACGACGAACCCCACGATCCCGACAGCCAGGGACACGATCAGTGAATTCGGGTGCAACACGGCGTCGACGCCAACGGCAACAGCAGCGGGTATCCACATCAGCCACCACACAAAACCGATGATGACGCCGGCCCGTAAGTAACCAGATCGCATGCTGTCGAGTTTGCTGCGAATGTCGAGGACCGGTTTTGAATAGTCGATCCGTTTGATTCTTGTGCAGACCAGCAACGCTTGAGAGATCACGATGACGCCGTACACGTGCAAGATGACGCCGCATACAACGCGATGCGGAATCTGCGTGTTCCGTGCCCAGCACTGAGCTCCTAGCCCTATCAGTGCAATGCCGATGATCACCTGCAGCATCTGCGCGCGGAACAACGGGCGCAGTGAGTCCTCTACACGTTCCATCAGCTGGCGTCGTGTCAACAACATCCGTCCGGCGAGCTCCTGCTGTGCGAGGCTCGTGGTTCCAGTCTCTCTCTCCTCGTGAGGCTTCACATCACTGGCATCAACAGGCGGAAGCGCACGGTCCTTGGTGTCTGTGATTGACTGCACGTCAGACTTGATCTGACTTGCGTGCTGATAGCGCTGCTGCGGCTCCTTCTCCAGCGTGCGCAGCACGACTTCGTCGAGCCGCACGTCGATTTCGACTTTCTCAGACGGTGCTGCGAACCGTCCAATAGGGAGTTCGCCGGTCAGCATCTCGTAGAAGACAACACCCAACGAATAGATATCCGCGCGATGATCGACGCCGTGCGCACCTTGCATTTGTTCGGGGGCCATGTACCGGAGCGTACCCATGACCTGGTGCGTGCCCGTGAGTACCTCCTGATGGCTCTCGTTTCCAAGTATCCGCGACAGGCCAAAGTCAGCAACTTTCACCGTGCCGTCTGCGGCGATCAGGATGTTCTCGGGCTTGATGTCGCGGTGAACAACGCCTTTGTCGTGTGCGTACTGGAGTGCATCACAGAGGTGCGGCACGATCGCCAGCGCGTGCTGGGGGGCCAGTTCACGAGCCTTGACCACGTCTCTGAGCGTTGACCCGTCCACGAAATCCATGAGGAAGTAGTACGTGTCTTCGACGTTCCCGAACTCGTAGACGGACACGATATTCGGGTGACTCAGCTTTGCCAGCGTTCGAGCTTCACGTGTGAATCGCAGCGCAAATTTGACATCGTGACCAAATTCCTCCGGCAGGATCTTCAACGCAACGAGGCGGTCGAGCCCCGGTTGACGAGCCTTGTAAACTGCGCCCATGCCGCCCACGCCAATGAGCTCGATGATCTCCAGTGATGGGAAGAGCTCCGAGAGACGATCTACCGTGGGCGGTGCAAACTCGCCGCTCGGTTTGTCGCCCTCATCGAGGGCATCGTTGATTGCCTGCGATACTCCTGGAAACCGGTCGAGGTATTCCTGCCTTGTCGGCGTCTCACCTCGCCGCCGTCTGTAGTCGATGTCCAGAACGATGAGTTCCGCGAGCAAGACGTCCCGCTCGATTGATGAGACTTCCCCGGAGATCACTGATTCGATCGTTGGTGGCTCGCCGGCTTGCCACTTGCGTTCGAAATCCGCGCAGAGATCATCAATCCGTTCCAGAGCTGCTATCGGTAGATTCTTCTGACGGATGTTCATTGAATTCGGCCAGTTCCTGCTGGCATTTCTCTCGGATCAGGTGGAGCCGACGTTCGATCGTCCGCTCTGAGCAGCCAAAACGCCGAGCAAGTTCAGCGTTTGAATACCCTTCCAGCTTGGCACCCGCTAAATCCGTGAGCTGCCCGACACCCAAATGGGAAAAAAGCTGTTCCACCGACTCCTGCATCATCAGGACCATCTCCGGGGACGGTTCGTCGCCGATGGCCTCGATGACCCTGCCATCGTTTGCTGCGCCATGATCAGCCGCCTGGTCCAACGAATGCACTCTCACGCCTCCCCCGCGCCGCTGGCGTTGATCGCGCCGTCGTTTGTCGACCACTTTCCTCGCAGCCATTCGCAGCAGGAGCTGCCAAAGGTCGTCTCGATCGGACAAGTCCGGAAATCGCCCTTTCTCCGCCGCGTTAAAGAAGCTGTCGAAGACACTCAGCACGATGTCTTCCTCGTCCGAAACGGCTCGGTTCTGCCCGTGCAGACGGGCGCGCACTGAACGCACGAGACGGTCGAAGTAGTGCTGCCAAATGCGATTCGCGGCGATTGAATCACTGGTCTTCACCAGTTCGATCCAATGGCTCACATTCGGGCGTTTCGACATGCGGGAAGGCTGACTGATGCCAAGGGACCGGGAACAGAGTTCACGAACTCAAGGGTAGCACATCTTCAGAGGTCATCGATTCCGAGGGGCCCCCTGTCCGACGGAGCTGGCCATTGGGGTCACTCGTTGTTCCCGAACGACGGATCAGAGAATCGACTCGCCAGAGCAGCGATGGCGCAAGCTGGGTACGCAACGTCAAGACGCTGCCATCTTGGAGTGATGGCTCTACTTGAGAGCAACCCATTTGACGGCTTCAGCGAGGAGCTGTGCGAGTCGGCTGTGGTCGGGCGTATCCAGGGATCGGAGGTCCGAGCCGCGGTTTTCGTGGGTGTGGGGTGACGGAAGCGCGCAGGGAGGGGGGCTGGGCGGAAGACGGGAGGGAATCGGCAAGAGTGGCGTCGCTGTGACAGTCGCCGCGGCGCCGTCCTGCGCCGGACTCGAACCTCTACGCACTCTGACGACCTTGTCGGAGGACCCGGCCAGAAGTAGGTTCCACTTGCAATGAGGGCACGTCTCGCGAGGCGCCGTGTACTTCATGCACGTCCGAGTCCAAAGAAGGAGGAAACAAATGACTTCCCTGTCGATCGGCCGGTTCGGCAAGACGATCGCGGCTTTCTCATCCCTGCTCTTCCTGGTGACGGGATGCAGCTCGGTGCTCACGTACTCCGAATACGCAGCCGGAGGTGAATCCGAGCAAAGCGGATTGCGGTCGGGGGAGAGAAAATGGGTCGGCTACTGGGAAGAGAAGCTCGATCAGGACGTGTATTCGATCCTCTTCGCAGGCAAGGCGGGCGAACCCGATGCGATCACTGCTCACTGGGCCTTCAAGAGAGCGGCCGAACTCAGGGGATAAGAGTTCCAAGCTGGGAGTTTCGGGCTTGGGTGGGTGTAGGAAGTGTGCGGAGCAGGACGGCTCGATGGGGGATGGGTGCTGTCGAGGCTAGATGGTTTTCGTTGGGGAACGGTGTAGGTTTCGATGGTGACTCAGGGGTGCGAAATCGGCAAGGGTGGGGCTGCGGCTGAACGACGAGCAGCCGACACCCCCTTGTGGGGTGTCGGCTTGAGCTTGTCGACGTGGGGATTTGGACCCTTCCGCTCAGGCGAAGTGGAGGGACTGCTGGGGCGGCGGCCTTGCGGGAGCGAGGGGTAGGGGCTCGTGGCGGGCGCCTATGTGGCG
This sequence comes from uncultured bacterium, assembly GCA_913058555.1. Classification (GTDB taxonomy): domain Bacteria; phylum Planctomycetota; class UBA1135; order UBA1135; genus Saltatorellus. Next base: position 3,844 of record CAJXRJ010000294.1, on the reverse strand, counting down.
GAGCAGCTTGCGGCAGATGAACGGGTCAGTGATGAGGGCGATGCGGCGGCGACGGTCGCCGCAGTGGGGGCAGCGGAGGACGTCGACGGCGAATGTGCGCTCGAGGAGGTCGGCCCAGGTGCGGCGGTTGGAGGCTTGGGCGCAGTCGGTGGGGGAGTTCGTCGGTGGCGCCGGCGGGACGATGCGATCGCGCAGCGTGGACGCGGGCGCCAGGGACTGCTTCTGTGGACCGTTGCCACGTGTGGCCACGAAGCCAAGCCAAGGGGCTATATCCGCGATATATCGGTCGTAGCTGCCTCTTAGATCGGTCAAGAGACTCTCGTGCGCCGCCCCTGGATTCTCGCCGGTGGGCTGGAACCGTTCAACTTGCACGACGACGTTCAGGAACTTGTCCAGGGCATTGGCGGTGACCAGGAGGCCGCTCAGTGGCATCTGGTACACGTCTCCTTCAAGCGCCTTGCAGAGAAGCTCAAGGAGCTGTCCCACGGCAGGGATGGCGTCCGCGAAGTTGTAGGTGGTCCCAAGCTCGTCTCTTCGCAGGTTGTCAGTATCGAGCGACCGGATCTTCTCTGTAGCGTCCCTGATTCGTTCGAGCGCGCTTTTCCTCTCGGGCGTGCTGAGGGCGCCCTCTGGTGTGAGCTCGATCTTGAAATTGATTGGCTTTCTCTCGTCTGGCATGGGCGGCACCCTACAGGTTGGTGTGCGGGCGGAAGACCGACGCTGGCAACGTTCCTAGGGCGAGGCGGCGCGCCCCGCACGACGGCATCCCCACAGAGGAAGATGAGTGGTGGGTGCCGCGGAAGGATCCCTATCCGGCTCTGGTCAACTCTCTTATCGTCACGCCCCCGGCACCTCGCACGCTGGGGCCCGACCGCGCTGACGCGCCCCTTCAACACAGCTAAGAACCCGATGCCCGTGCCTGCCAAGCCCGACGACCCCAAGAACACGACACCGAACCGCCCCGAAGGTGGGAGCATTCTCAAGGCTCGCGAGGTGTGGATCGGTGTGGCTGCGTCCGTGATCGCGTCGGCGATAACGGCTGTGGCCGTAACCTCGGTGACGAAGGTGGGGGCCACCTTGGACAAGGTCAGTCGTGATCTGGTCGTGGGGGACCTTGCGAAGGAGGCGGACTTCATCAAGTTGACCGTGAACGAGATGCGGCTCCCCGCGAACGTTGCGGCATTCAAGGGCCCGAAGTGAGAGACACGTACAACACTGAGGCGGTTAAGACGCGCCTAGAAGCCAACGGTGGGGTCGTTGCGCTCCCCGACTTCCGGGGGATGTTCCTGCGGGGTGAGGGCACGGCCCGGATCAACGGCGAGCTGAAGTCACAGCATGCGAGTGCTGAGTTGGGCAATGCGCAGGGTGCAGCGCTCCTGGACCACCTGCACCATATCCTCCACATGGACACCTACCTCGACGTCAGCCGACCGGGCGACAAAGATAGGCGCGTCCCCGAAGGGGGAACCTACACAGTCAGGAACGTGGACAGGCCCCTCAAGAGCGAACTGCGCGGAGGGGGGAGCGAAACACGCCCAGTGAACTACGCGGTGCACTGGATCATCCGGGTGAAGTGAGCCGGTACGAACGAAGAGGGCCCCAGGAGATCGTCACCTCCCGGGGCCCTGCTATCCCTGTGTCGCTCACGGCGGCGACCTGTTTCATTTAGCAGCCGCCACAGGTCATGGTGATGCCCTTCGTGAAGATGATCTGACTTGTTGCACCGGTGATTGCGACCTCGATGCGGAAGGAATCAAACCCGCCACAGTTCGCCCTAAGGAAGCCATCACGGGTAAACGGACTTGTCGAGCTCCAGCCCCCAGTCGTTCCCGGTAGTACAGGGCGCCAGACCCATCCAGGCACATTCTGGGTGTGTTGGGACCAACTCGCTGTTACGTCAGTCCAGCACTGCTGGCAGGTCACACAACCGCCATCGACCGTCTTCGCATTTCCGTTGCAGATAGTATTCGGACCGAAGACAAAGGTCACGGTGATGTCCACGTGGGCCAGCAGTGCGGCCTTTTGCGCGGGGGTTCCGGTCCCTTCATCTACCTGTGTTGCGCGAGTCGCAGTGCAGATGATCGAACATTCATCGCCAGGAGCAGGGGTTTCGCAGGGTGGCGTATCTTGGACTGGAGACCCGAGGGAGGTGCTTGCGAGCGCGAGTGCGAAGAGAAGATGTAGTGCTATTTTCATCGATGCTTAGGCGAGGCCTTGAGGTGCGAGAAGGAGTATCTGAGGGACAGCAGTCGCCCAGATAATCTTCTAAGCAGGGGCGCCGAAAATCAGCAAGCAAAACCATCGCCATTGTTCCCGGCTTGCGGCCCATCGACCGTGCGCAAGAGCCGGAATGCTAGTCCGGGTAGGTGAAGCTCTCTCCTCCTGTCATGGAGTGCACAAGTAGCTTTGCTTGCTCGACAGAAGCGAGAAAATTTGCGTAAAGGTGGTCGCCCAACAACTCGTCCTCGGAAGGACGCGACCTCCCCACTCCCTTGATCTGATCGACGAACGGGAGCTCCCCCTCCGGCAAGACGTAGGCGTAGTTGTTGAGCTGAATCACGGATCCCGCCAGGCCCTTCGGAAACGTGTTGACGAGGCTGTTCACTTCCTCGGCTGACATCCCAGGCCTGCCAGTCGAGACGAGATAGGCTTCCGCGATATTGCTCGCAGACGTGTCGTAGAGGGCCTTTACGGTGGGTACGTCTCCCTTCTCCCGTGCATCAACGATCCGCCTGGAGTATCGATCCATCTTCGCCGCGAAGATTCGGAGGCGGATATCGATGTCGCTCATGCCCGCGGCTTGGAGAGAAACGATGCTCTCACTCGTGTACACCAATGGGGTGGGCTTAGGGCTATTGCCCGTCTCGGACTCAGCGTGAGGAGGGCCATCCTTTTCAAGCGCTTCCCGAGGAGGCAAGTCCGGCTTAACCTCAACGACATCTCTCTCCGACAAGGGGAGGTTCGGTCCGGCTTGATCGGGCTGTGGAGGAGTCAGGGGCTCGCCACGGCCAAAGAAAAGTATGGCCGCGACCGTTAGTAAAGCGGCAAGTGCGAGCGTAGCCGCTAGGAGAGTGCGCATGATTGATATCTATTTGGAGTCGGGGTGGAAGGGCGAGTGAGGGACGAGGATATACGGGTCCCTTGGCTTCCGCGAGGGCTAGGAAAAGCGCTAGGGCTGGGACTACGCGCCCCTAATCCCCTTCACCCCGCGGAGCGAAACAACCCCCGGCCAATGGCGCGGCCCCCCGCGGCATCGGCATCCGCTCCGGTGGTGTCGTAGGCCGCGGTGGTCCTGGGGTCGCTGTGGCCTGCGCGGCGAGCAACGGCGGTCAGCGACTCCCCGGCGGCGAGTTCGGTGGTAATGCGCCATCGCCGGAAGCCGTGAAGTCCATCGAGGACGACACCGGACTTAGCCGCGCGGGCGTGGATACGCATGGAGAGTGCGCGAGTCGAGACTCCCGCGTCGGCGCCCATGTCCACAGTGCCGTCGCGGCGCACGGGCCGGACGATGGCGCCTTCGGTGATGCCACCGCAGGCGACACTCCACGCATCGAACGCCGCCACCTGGTCTTCGTTGAGCCCGGCCACGCGGGCCTTCGAGCCCTTACCGCGCACGTTGAGAACGGCGCCGCCCGCGAGCTGCGCGATGTCCTCCCACCGGGCGCGCGTGATCTCTACGGACCGCAGGCCCAGGGATAGGAGGGCGAGTGCGGCAAGGGGATAAGAGTTCCAAGCTGGGAGTTTCGGGCTTGGGTGGGTGTAGGAAGTGTGCGGAGCAGGACGGCTCGATGGGGGATGGGTGCTGTCGAGGCTAGATGGTTTTCGTTGGGGAACGGTGTAGGTT
>CAJXRJ010000293.1 GCA_913058555.1 uncultured bacterium | reverse complement strand
CGCAAGCGATGTGCCACCGCGGAGTGGCCACTTGCAGCGTCAGGGGCGCCGGCCGATTCCAGTCCCGTGCGAGATCGCTCAAGAATCGCCTCTGGCCGGCTGGTATCGATGGGGAGAAATCCAAAGTCCCCTGACCCCGAAACCATGGGCCCGGTCACCTTGTGGCTGAGCCCATGACCTTGCCCCCTTCCGACGACCTCGCCCGGCACGCCCAGGCCATCCGCGCGTTCTCTGCGGCACTCTGCCGTCAGGACAGCGACGCGGGGGATGTGGCGCAGTCGGTGATGGTGTTGGCGCTGGAGGAGCGCAGCGTCCGGCGCGGGGCGCTCGGCGGATGGCTGCGGGGAGCGGCGAGGCTCGTGGCCCGGGAGAGGTATCGATCCGATGCGAGGCGGACCCGGCGCGAGGCGGCGGCAGCCACCGGTGAAACGTTGCCCTCGGCTGCGGAACGGGCCGCACGCCTCGAGATCGAAGAGAAGCTCATAGGTTGGGTCGGAGCGCTCCCAGCGGAACAATCGGAGACCGTGTACCTGCGTTTCTGGGAGGGCCTCGCGCCGCGGGAGATCGCGGCCCGGCTTGGCGTGCCCGTGGGCACCGTCAAGACGCGCCTCAAGCGCGGGCTCCGGCGACTTCGAGACCAGCTCTCGGCAAAGACGCCGGGGGGCGAAGCGCGGTGGATGGGAATCCTGGGCGCTCTGCCTGCGGGTACGGCAAGTTGGGGCACGACCGGCGGCGCCGCTTCCGGGTGGATGGGAGGCTTGATGATGAAGAAGGCACTGGCGGCCGTAGCGGCGATTCTCGTGGCCTGGGGCGGTTGGTCCTGGTTCACGAAGCCATTCCCAACGGGTCCGCAAATGGCGACTCCATCCATGTCGCCCACTGATTCGGCGCCCGCGATGACGGTCGTGGGCGAGGTGCTTGGGGACGGGAAGAGGGTCGCGCTCGGCGCATCCGCGTCGGCTTCGCCTAGCTCCACGAAGGCTTCCGCCGCGCATGGTGGGCGCGTCATCGTAGGCCAAGTGTTGAACGCCGCGGGCCACTCGGAGGAAGCCCAGGGCACGCCCGCGGCGGGCGTCACCGTGCGCCTCAACTGGGGCTGGTCCATAGGCCCAGACGCGGCCACCGCCATCACCGATAGCCAGGGCCTGTTCCGCATCGAGGTCCCAGAGATCAGATCCACCGACCTCGTGGTAAGCGTTCACCTTGACGAGAACTTCCAGCACGCCAGCACTCGCATCGAATTCCCGACGGACGAAACGGGCGAGCGCACCTGCGTGATCACCCGGTACCCCAACGGCGGTCTCGCGGGCACGGTCACCGACCTAGACCTCCGACCGATCAAGGGCGTTCTCGTCACAGCGACGGCCTCCCGCGAAGATGCGATGCGGCCTCCCATGCAAACGCGGACCGACGCCGACGGTGAGTTTCGATTCCCAAGATACGCAGCCGACACCAAACTAGAGTTCGAAGCGAAGGGCTGGGCGCTCCTGAGCCACGCCCACTTCCGTCAGATCTCCACCGGCGAATGGGAGGACGTCAACGTCATCCTTTCCCGCCACGGCACTCTCACGGTGCGCATCGTGGACGATTCCGGCAACCCGATCCCAGACGCGAGCGTGCATGTAGCAAGGTCCGCTGCGGAGACGTTCGCGCGTAAGGGTGCCAGCGGGAGGCACCGCCAAACACAGCCGGTGATCTCGACCACCGACGCCAACGGCAAGGTGACGCTCGAGGATGTCTGGGCGAATCAGAAGCTGGAAGTCAGCGCCTATTCTGGGCGCCAGAGCTGGTCGTGGAACCGTCAGGGCAATGAGTGCCCCTCGCCTGGCGCCCCCATCGTCCTCGAGGAAGGAGGGGCTGCATCGCTGACCTACTGCATCGGCTCTGCCCGCCGAGTGTCCGGCCGGGTCGTTGACGCCAAGAACAAGCCGGTTGCGGGAGCCCACGTCGTGCTGCGCTCAAGCACTGAACACCAAACGGGTCACGCGCGGCTTGGCCTGTCGGTGGAGGCAGACGATCACGGCTTGTTCACCATCGAGTACATGGCAGATCCTGGACTGGCAGCAGGCAACTTGCTCGCCACGGACGTGGAGCCTTACCAGCTCCAACAGGGCATCGTCAAGACACCGCAGACCGCCTGCCGCGAAGTGAACCTACAGCAGGGCGCGGATGGCCTTGTCATGGAACTACTCCCCACCTACGAGATCCGCGGCTCCGTCACGGACCCGGACGGCCAACCGGTTCGCGCCTGGATTGAAGTGAAAGGAGCGACCCCATCGCCGACCACATCGCGCCTCGGGAACGGAGTCGGCAGTCGCGCGATCGCGTCGAAGAATGGCCGCTTCCACATCGGCGGACTGGCGGAGGGCAACTACACCTTGGTCTTCACCCACGCAGACTCAAGCGCCCTGGCCGTCCCAGACGTCGCCGCAGGAACCACCGGCCTCAACGTCAAGCTGGACGGCACACCGGAGTGCCTCCTCCACGTGGAGGTGGTCCCGCCGCCGGGCGTCGAGCTCAAGAAGGCTTACCTGCAGACAGCCGCCGTGCGGGGCGCCGCGCCCGAGTCGCTCTCTGTCCTCAGCCTGCCTTCCCGGGCCACCTACAACGTTCCCGGCGGCTACGCTGATCCTTCCTCCGGATCCAACGGATACCACGGCCTCGACGGCCCCAACGGCATGGTCGAGTCCATCACCCTTCCCGTGGAGGGCATTGAGGCGACCCGCGGCGTTCGAAGCGGACCCGGCTGGGTCGGCGTACGGGGCATCACAACCGATGGTGAACGTCTCTACCCCGTCGGCACCGGTCTCGTCGAGCTCACCAAGGGCGAGCACCACCTGCGCTTCGAGCTGAGCCGCACGGGGTCGATCTCTGGCGTCGCCAACGTCCAGTCCGATCCAACGACACCCTGCTTCATCGCCCTCGCACTGCCGGGCGGCGAGCTCCTCGAGCTCATGGACAAGCGTGCGCCGTACACAACGGCCGAACTGGGGGCCCGAGGCGACTTCCGGTTTGACGTGGTCCCCACCGGCAACTTTGAGCTACGCATTGGCACCGCCGTCGACCTTGCCCGCGGCGAATCCGACGCCCGCTTCCCCATTCAGATCGCGCCCGGCGCGAACGAGCCGCTGATCCTCGAGATGGAAACCGCAAAGTAGCGACGCCGCTACGGAGAACCGTGCCGTCAGTGAAGAAGCATGGTCCTCAGTCGAATCCGAGCTTCGGCGCGCTGTCTGGATCCAGACCCGTGATCTCGAACTCCTCGGATGCGTGAATTGCACCGTTCTTCTTCACTTCGAAGAGATACTGCCCGAGGGGTAGAAGCGCCTTCCAACGGATGGGGCTCGTCAGCTGGGTCAGATCGTCCACGTCCACTTCATGGGCCACGCGGCCAGTGGAGCGATCGATGAACCGGACCAACAACGTGCCGCTGGACTCCGCAAGGGGCCAGCGGACCTGGAATGGAACGGATACCGCCGGCACGAGAGGGACGTGCAGGACCGTCTCTTCCCCGGATCGAACCTCATACGCCAACTCGGACTGGACGACGCCCCCGCCATAGAGCGCGAGCACCCCCGCACCAGGCTCCATGTTGTCAAGGCGCAGCGTGACCGCGTCGTCGAGGGCAATGCTCTCGCCATTGCCATTGGGAGCCGATCGCAAGACGGCCCAGAGCTCCTCAGTGGCGAGATCCACTGGACGATCGATCCGAAGGACCAGCGTGCCCCCTGGCCGCGTCACAAGGTCGGGGAGTTCGAGGGCCTCGCCCCCCTTGATGGCGAACGTCTCGCCCTGGGCGATGACTCGCTTTTCCGCCAACGCAACGGCGCGGTACGTGCCGGCATCGGGAACCTGGAACGACCACCGGTCAGCCTGCGCTTGTCCATCGATGATCCCGTAGCGATCCACCCGGGCCACCACGACCCTCGCCGCGTCCTTACCACGCTGCCCCTTGTCGATCAGCTTCACGGCAACGCTCGCCGGAGCGATGATCTTCGGTGAGGGGAAGGAGGCAACGACGTCAATTGGAGGGCCACCTGGGAGAATTCCTTCCGCGTGGGGCTCCAACGATCCTGGTGGACGAGCCCCCATCTGAATGCGAATGGAGTACGGCCCGGCCCCCAGGTTCGTGAATCGGAATCCACCATCGTCGACCCTCGCGCCGCGGGTCTCATCGTCGTGGCCCGATAGGATCGCGAAGACCCCTTGGATCAACTCCCCATCGCTGTAAAACGCCCGCCCTTCGATCACCCGGCCGTCGGTCAGCACGGGGTTCCAAACCGAGGCCCCACTCGGTTCCACAACGAGCTGCGCCTTCGTGTAACGACGCAGCCCGTCCAGTCCATCGGAGGACCCTTGTTCCATGGCATAGACCCAAACCTCCCCCCTGGGCACCTGTCGAAGCTCGTAACGGCCGTCTTCATCGGTGCAGGCAGACGGGGGGTCGAGCGCGCCCGCGTAGTCCACCTGGCCACTCTGCAGGAACAACTCGTCGAGTGGTTCGGGGAAGGCCATCAGGCGAGCCTTCGGCGCTGGCGCCCCACTCGGATAGGTTGCGCGCCCGCTGATGGTCGCCCCCCGATGGAGGACGATCGGCAGTTCCGTTGTGACGCCGGGCTCGAGGTCCACGTGCCCGCGCCAGCAAGCGTATTCGAACGAACGCGCCTCGATGTGATGGGGCCCAGGCCGGAGCCCGCCGATCGAGAAGCGCCCCCAGTGGTCCGTGCGGGTCGAGCGGGGACTCCAGGATTCCACGACCGACCCATCGGATCGCATTTTGAACGGTGCCGCCTTCCCCGCAGCCACGACCAACGCATCCACGATGGGCTCGCCATTCTCGTCAGTCACCTGCCCCGTCAAGCTTGTGCCACCGCGCACGAGGATAAGCTCGATCTGGACCGGGGAACCCGTGCCATCCAATCGGTCCAGGTCCACAAGCTTGCTGGGTAGGTAACCACCCGCGAGCGCTCCGATCGACTGATCCGGCGGGACGTCCTCAAGGGAGAAGTAGCCGTGCTCATCCGCTTCCGCGACTTCGCCGCCGACGGTCCAGCGGTTAGAGCGCGCCGTGAGCCAAAGGGTCGCGCCAGGGACAGGCCGCCTTCCGCCGTCGAGCACGCGCCCGGTTACGCGGACTCCATCCGCGAGCAGAATCTCCTCGGCCGCCTCGTCGCCGTCCCGGATGACACACTCACTCGACCTGTCAGCCTGCGGGCGATCGGTCCTGAGGGTCACAAGGCCCACCGGGAGCTTCGGGAAGAAGGCCACTCCGGCATCGTCGGTCCGCCGGCGAAAGCTCCTCCGATCGAACGACCCCTCCGTCTTCGGCGACGCGATCACATGGACTCCCATGGCCGGCTCCCCGTTCGCGCGGACGACCTGCACGCGCAAGGCGCCATACGGCAACACCCGCGGCTGCCCAACTGGCCCTTCAACCATCGTCTCCCCGGTGACGGTTCGATCCGCCCCTACCGTCCCGGGGGCCACCAGCGCGACCCCATCCCCCGGCGCCGGGTCCTCCACCGTGTCTTCGATCGCACCCTCGCCTGACGCCGGAGACAACGCCCAGGGCGCAGAGCCGAGGAGCTGCCAACCTACGAGTAAAGCCATCACAATGATCGCAGCGGAGAGAGTCTTCTTCATCATCAGGGTCGAGGTGGGAATGAAAGCCTTGAGGGTCGGGACGGATTCCTTCGACCGGGCAAAGATGGCAAGTGCCATGGATCGAGGATCGTTGCCATGTCCGAAGCGGCCCACAAGGAGGCCACGAAGCTGAGCGTGTGCCCTCGTCAGGCGGGTTTTGACCGTCTTCACCGCAAGCCCTTGGCGCTTGGCGATGGCCTTTGGCCCGAGGTCCTCGAAGTAGCGCAGGTAGACCGTCGTCCGATAGGGCTCGGACAGGGAGTCGACCGCCTCAAGGACGGCCTTTTGCACCTCGAGCATCTCACCGAGGTCGTCACTGGGCGCAGTGAGTTCGGCCGCGTGCATTGAATCCAGCTTGCGGGGTTCACGGGCACGCCGCCGGGTGGCATCGATCGAACGACTGCGCACGAGCGTACTCAACCACCCGAATCCATGGCTGGACGAACTCCTCCGCAGTGCCTCGACCCAGGCATTCTGAACGATGTCCTCCGCCATGCCCTGATCACCCACGACCGCCCGGGCGACACGTTGCAGCGCGAGCGTCGTGCGCCTCAGCGCGGGAGCACTGTCAGCTCGTAGTGGATCGTTGTACGACGGGACCATGGGAGGGTTTGACCAAGGGCAAGACGCTCGGGTGCCCGGGGGGTCTTCGATTTTCCCAAGAATCCTCCGTACGGGATGTGCCACCCATGGAATTGGAAGTGAATCGCGGAGCCAAGGCCCTTCGAATCGTGCCCGCCCCAAGGGGGGCGTAAAAGGGAGATGGAAATACCCAGTAATGTCCCTGTGCCTCTTCCGTAGCGCTGGACACTCCGCGACCCTGGTTTCATCCAATGCCGAGGCAGGTCGCCCGCTGGACCTCACCGGCCCCCTTCTCCCGCGCCCCATCCTTATGACTCTGCGACTATTCCGTTCCCCCGCCGCCCACGGGTGGCGAGCCCTCACCGCGCTTGGCCTCCTCGGCACCGCAGCCGCGACGCCCCAGGACGCTGGCCAGGCGGGCATGCTTCGCTACCCGGACGTCAGCGACACGAGCATCGTGTTTGTTTACGCCAACGATCTTTGGCTCGTTCCAAGGGAAGGCGGAACGGCGCAGCCGCTGGCAAGCCCGCCGGGGGCCGAGCGCAGCCCTCGCTTCAGCGTGGACGGCAAGACCGTCGCCTTCAGCGGCAACTACGACGGGGACAGCGACCTCTACACGATCTCGACCGGGGGCGGACTCCCCTTCCGAGTGACCCATCACCCAGGCGGCGACAGGTTCAGCGATTGGACGTCGGATGGCCGCCTGGTGTTCTCCACGTCGGCCTTCTCGGGCCAGCGCAGGGCCCCGCGCATGTTCACCGTTCCGAGCACCGGCGGACTGCCCACGCAGGTGACCGTTCCCTACGGTCTGAACGGCACGATTCACCAGGACGGCAGAATGCTGGCCTACACCCCGAACGCCCGCGACGGCCGGAACTGGAAGCGCTACGTCGGCGGAACCGCGAGCGACGTGTGGCTGTTCGACCTTGTGGACAAGTCCTCGCTGCGTGTCACCGATTGGGAAGGCACTGACAGCTTCCCCATGTGGCACGGGGACGATCTCTACTACGTTTCAGACCGCGGCCCTGCCCATCGCCTGAACGTCTGGAAGTTCGACGTCGCTTCGGGCACGCACGCCCAGATCACCACCTTCACGGACTTTGACGTGAAGTGGCCTGCAATCGGCCCCGGCGACCAGGGCCAAGGGGAGATTGTCTTCCAGAACAACGCGGGCCTCTTCTTGCTCGATCTGGGCACCAAAGCGACGCGTCCAGTGAACGTCGAGATCCCAGGCGCGATCGAGACCGCGCGCCCCCACATGGTCGATGTCTCCGACTCCATTTCGGACACGGGCATCTCTTCCACGGGCAAGCGCGCCGTCGTCGCAGCCCGCGGTGACATCTGGACCCTGCCAGCCAAAGAGGGCAAAGCCCGGAACCTCACGGCCACAAGCGGCGTCGCCGAGCGCGATCCGTCCTGGAGCCCGGACGGCCGCTGGATCGCCTACTTCTCCGATGAAACGGGTGAGTACGAGCTCTTCATCAAGCAGTCCGACGGCCGAGGCGAGACCAAGCAGCTCACGACGGATACCGAAGGCTTCAAGTACGACCCGACCTGGGCACCGAACTCTGAGAAGATCGCGTTCAGCGATCGATCGGGCTCCATCTACGTGCACGAAATCGAGGGGGGGACCACCAAGAAGATCGACCAGAACGGATTCGCTGAATGGGGCGTCGGTGTGAACTGGTCCCACGACAGCCGCTGGCTCACGTACACGAACGTCAGCGAAGACACCATGCGCTCTAACGTCGTGATCTACGACACGACCACGGACGAGAAGCGCACCGTCACGAGCGACATGTTCGACGACAGCAGTCCGACCTTCGACCGTAAGGGCGACTTCCTCTACTTCGGAAGCATTCGCAATTTCAGCGGGCAGAAGGGGTCGATGATCGACTCGAACTACATCTACGCCGATGGCGAAGTGCTACTGGCGGTCCCTCTCCGCAAGGACGTGGAGTTTCCATGGACTCCCAAGAGCGACGAGGAGTCTTGGAAGGACGAAAAGGACGACGAAGAGGACGACGAGGAAGCCGAAGAAGGGGACTCCGACGAGGATGATGAGGACAGCGATGAGGACGCCGAAGAAGGCAACGACGCCGCAGCGAAGGACGATGGCGTCAGCGGAAGCTACTCCGGCAAGCTGACGTTCCCGGGGATGCCCGAAATGGACTTCACGGCGAGCCTGAGCCTCGACGGGTCGACCCTTAGCGGCACTGTGACCACCCCCATGGGGAACGCAGATGTCACCGGTGAACTCGACCTTGATTCGGGGGCATGCGAAGGCTCCCTGGCGATCGATTCCGGCGAAGCCGCGACGTTCGCAGGAACCCTGAAGGATGGCTCCCTCAGCTGGACGGTCTCAACAGGTGACGGAGACGCAACCCTGACGGGCGAGCGCAGCGCGCCGGATTCGCCCGATGCCGACGACACTGGCGACGACAAGGACAAAAAGAAGCCGGCCAAGGTCGTCGAAATCGACTTCGAGGGCCTGTCTCTTATACACATCTGACGCT
>CAJXRJ010000292.1 GCA_913058555.1 uncultured bacterium | reverse complement strand
TATAAGAGACAGGTCGGGCGGCGGCGAGTCAGGAGGAGGGGGCGGGGCCGTCCATGGCGGCCGTTTCCTTCATCCGTGCCCGGGCCATGCGCGTCAAAGTCACGGTCACGACGAGGGTGGCGACGAGACCCGCACCGAGCACGGTCCATTCCTTCCAGTCCTTCTCAGCACCGGCGCCGAGGCTCTCGCCCAGGGTCCCGAAGTACACGTAGAGGAGCGTGCCGGGGAACATCGCGACCCAGCTGATCAGCACGCTCGGGATGTATCGGACGTTCGTCAGTCCAAGCAGGTAGTTCAGGGCGCTGAAGGGCACTACCGGGGACAGTCGCAGCAAGCCAACGATCTTCCAACCGCCATCTTCGATCGCGCGATCGATGGCTCCGAAGGACTTGCTGCTATCGGCGAGCTCTTGGACGCGGCTGCGGAAGAGGGTTCGCGCCAAAGGGAACGCGATGGCAGCGGAGAGGGTGGAGGCGATGGAGACCACTGCTGCGCCAAGTCCCAGGCCAAAGACTGCTCCGGCCGCAGCGGTGATGAGCGAGCCTGGTACGAAGGCCAATGCAGCCACAATGTAGATACCCCCGTAGGCGATCGGACCCCAGACGCCGAGGTCCGCGACGGTGCCTTTGACCGTCTCCAGCCACTCGGCAACCGGGAGCAGCCGCGAGGCCGCGATGAGCCCAACGAGGCCCAAGGCGACGGCGGCGCGTTTGAGCCACTTCGCGGCGCTGGAGGTGCCCTCGATAGTTTGGGTCTCGGACTGGGCCGGATCCTCGGGGGGCGTCCCCTTGGGTGCCGGGCTCAAAGGTGCCGGGCTCATCGGGGGCTGGCTCATTGGGGAGGAATTGGACACGTGGTCCCGGGATTCGGTCGTGGGAAGAGTGGGGACGGTCATGGCACTCAGGGGTTCTCAGATCCCCCGGGATCGTGACCAAAATCCCTGGTTCGGTGGAGTCCTGTCTACTTCGCGGCCTCCTGCTCGCGCCGTCCCTCCCTGGCCTCTCGCTGTGCTGTGCGGCGCTCATCGGCTTGTCGCTTCGCATCGCGGGCCTTTTCGGTCGCCGCCAAGACGCCTTTCTCAGCCCGCTCGACGTTCCAGGCAAAGCGCGTCTCGATGGAGTCCCCGAGACCCGCGATCGCATCGGCTACGTGTAAGGCCGTCCAGACGGAACCCTTGACGGTGGGGTGCAAGCGATCTCGCTGGAGAGCGTTCGAGAGCTTCTTCACCGTCCAAGCGTTGCCGCGTAGCTCGACGGGTTCGCCACGGATCATCTTGGTGATCAGCCCGTCGAGGTGCACCATCCTGACGTTCCCGCGCGCCTTCGCCCATTCAGCGATCCGTTGGTTCATGGCGAGGCGCTCCTCCGTCGATGGGAACATTGCTGGGCGAACGATGGGGCCGCCGAAGGGGCCGACTCCCTGGAGCGCGTGGTCGATGTCGGGCAGGTCGCCAACGACCATGGGGCCGTCGAGGCGCCCGAGAATCCTGAGGCCCCGCTCAAGGCCCTCCGCCCGCCGCGGGCTCTTCCGTGTTTCTTCCCCGTAGGCGAACCAGAAGAGGAAGTCGAGGGCGACGATCAACGTCGGCTCGAACGCCTTCGCCTTGGAAACCTGCACGTTGGCGTTCACGTCCGGGTTCATGAAGAAGAACGTGTCCCCGAGATCGAGGAATCTGGAGCGCTTCGACTGCTCGTCGGTGAGGGTGCTCTTGAGGAACACGCCAAGGGGGACGTCCCTCAGCACTCTGAGCTCCTTGGCATTGCCCGAGCCGCAGGACACGCTGGCGCCGATGACGGCAATGGAAGAGAGGAGGCCCTGCGTCTCTTTCGTTTGCGTCTCTTTCGTTTGGGGCGCTTCTCCACGGCTTCCTGCGGCGTGAACTCCTGCGCCTCGAACCACGGGGGCGGAGTCGCGGCGCTCCTCACCGCCGGGCTGGGCGGTGCATTGGGCGAGCAGCGAAAGGCTGAGGGAGAGGAGGACGGCGGTGCGAATTGCGGGCATGGCGGGCCGGAGAGCCTTCTGGAGCGGTGAGGGTGGGGGGCGGGCCGCCATTGGAACCGCGAAGGTGTCCAATAGGAATCCGTGCGGGCATTATCCTGGTGGCCGTTCCGTCGCCCTTCCGAGTCCCGATCCAAGGGACTGTCCCCGAGGGCCATTCTGCTGCGACCCTCTTAATGGGTTCCTTCCCCATGAGTGAAACCAACACGATCAACAACCGAGCCGTTTGGTTCGATATCCCGGTCAGCGATCTCGACCGCGCCGTTGCCTTCTACAAGGCGGTGCTGGCCATCGACGTACACAAGCAAGACTTCGACGGGCTGCAGTTCGCCGTGTTGGATCACGGCCCAGGGAATGGCGGGTGCCTGGTGATCAAGCCCGATGAGGTGATCGGGGACAAGGGCCTGCTTCTGTACCTCGGGGTCGAGGGACGGATCCGGGACGCGGAAGCCAAAGTGGCGGAGCACGGAGGCAAGGTGGTGGAGAGCACCCATGCCATCGGGCCCCACGGCTGCCGTGCGATCGTGCTCGACAGCGAGGGCAATCGCATCGTGCTGCACTCCCAGGTGGACGCGTAGCTTTCGGCCCAAGCCGCCGGGATTCGTGCCGGCGGAGACGGGCCCGACGCTAGTCGAAGAAGACCGCGAACAGTGCGCCGAGGGCCACGTCGGCGAAAAATTCCGTGGCTTCTGCTGCCACTTCAGCGCCGCTGCTCGAATTCTTGGCCCGCTTTCCTTTGCCGCTCGCACGCTGCTGCTTCGCGAACTCGGCCGGGCCCGGGCTCATGCTTGTCCGCTGCTGGCTCGATTGCGAGGCCTCGGGCGCTTTCGGGAGTCGAGCCCGTTCACGGTGACGCGCAAGTGCTTGGGCGTGGGCGCGGACCACCTGCATTGCAGCTTCGAACTCGTCGACGTCAAACCAGATCCCGTGGGCGGCACAGTCGTCGAGGACGATCGGTGTGGCGCGGCCTTCGAAGCGGAAGTGGCGCTGGACCATGGGCTCAGTGCACTCGGGGCATTGGATCTTGGGGGCGCCAGCGGGGCCCGGGAACGCGGCACTCGGTGAGTGATCGGCGTCCAGGTCGAGCTGGCCCGCCTCCTTGGCCTGCTTCTTCAGGAGGTCGAACGTGGCGTGGCGATACCACACGCCGCCGCAGCCATGGGGGCCGTTGCAGGGGCGCCCCGAAAGCTGGACCTCAGATCCCATGTCGGGATTGCCGAGGGGCTCCCCGCAGCGGGGGCAGGGAACGGGGCCGGACGCTGAGCCAGGGAGTGGGCCATTTGGGGCAGAGGATGGGTGCTCCATGGCCTGAGTGTACGCAGGTCGCGCCAGCGCATTCAGCTCGTTTGGGATAGAGGCCACCATGGCACCACTACCGCGACGTCTTGGGCTGTGAGTGCTGACGGATCGGGGGAGTCGATCGGTCGCGACCGGGACCCTCCACGGTGGGGGATGCGCCCGCCGTGCAGGGGACTCACGGGCGTGCCCATACCTCGTAGCTCAGGCCAAGGGCCACCCGAGAGAACAAAGAGGGGATCATGAGTTTGGGCATGACGCCCTCGTTCTTCCCGCTCTGCTTGGGTGCGATGACGTGCTTGCGGACCCAGCCCTCGGCCTCGAGCGCGGCTCGCCAGGCTTTGAGCTCAGGCGTGCGGAAGGTGTCGTCGGTAGGGAGCGGCCAGCAGGTGCTCAGCGCCATGACGTCCGCCTCCGTTTTGCTGAGGTAGCGGGCGGCGGCCTCGCTTGGCCGTGGTGCTCGCAGGACCTGCAGTCGGGAGGTCGCGGCTACACTACGGGCGTGCAGGGGCTTGTGCTTGGCCCCCGACCATTCGTTCATCCGGCGCCCCTGGTAAGCGATCCAACGATTCCGACTTGTCTTGACCTCCTCCTCGAGGACGTCCAGCGGAGTCCAAGCGGGAAGCGGGCGCACGTTGAGCAGAAGCGCGCTGCTGCCAGGCTCGCGCAGCTCTTCGATCGTGCTGTCGGTCAGCATCCGGTGGGAGGTGGGCGAGGCCACGAGCGCGGCAATCTTGCCGGATACCGCCAGCGGCAAGGCAAGCACCAAGGCAGCGCCCACCAGTCGCTGGGTTCTCGATAGACCTAGAGCATTCGCCGCAAACGCGAGACCCCCGGCGCCGAGGAGGGCAAAGGCGGGCAGCGCCGGGAGGAAGAAGCGCCAGTAGCTGAGTTCGTAGATCCCAAAGACGCCGATCAGCGGCGCAAAGAGCGCCAGGGTGAGCAGCAGCGCGCGGCCGTCCACCCGTGACCGGACGGAGCGGCTCCCGAGGCGAACGAGGAGGAGCAACCCTCCGATCACGCCGAGGGCGCCGAGCACTGGATCGAGGGATCGAAGCCCCTCCCCGAGCGCCAAGAAGCCGCGCCCATTGAAGGCCTTCCAGAGCAGCAGATGCCCACCGAAGGCCATGTGGGTGTTCTCGAGGTGCGACTTTTCGATCTGCTGTTGCTCGCGCATGTGCCAGTCGTGGGGCTCGTGGGGCTCGAGTCCATAGGCCCAGACCACAAAGGCGAGGGCGATGGCGAGGGAGATGCCGATCCAGGGAAGGGCGCGCAGTTTGTCCCTGTGCAGCACGATCAGGGCGGCCACTGCCCAGGGGAGCATGGCGCTCAGGCCGCTGTGCAGGGCGGCTCCCGCCAATCCCACCGCGATCCCCGAGAAAATGGCGTCGAGCGGCCGGCGGCGATCCGTCCAGCGCAAGCAAGCGAGCAACGCGAAAAGGACCATCGTCGTCGCTGGCGCGTGGGGCCGGGCTTGGACGGACATCCAGACGTGCATGCCGCTCGTAGCCATCAGGAGCCCCGCCAGCGTCGCCGCCCCAAGTCCGACGAACCGCAAGGCCAGCAGGACAGTGAGAAGGGCGGCCAGCGTGGCGATGATCGCCGTCACGTAGCGCGTCCAAACGTGCGCGGTGCTGGCCGCATCCAAGTGCTGTTCGAGGGGGGCCTCCAGCGGAGGATCGACGTTTTCCCATGGCAGCGCCGCGGTGATCGTCGAGAAGAGCAGCGGGTACTTCCACCCGGCGAGACCACGATCGAGGAGGCCTTTTTCCCGCAGGGTCTCCACCTGGCGGAGGGTGTACAGGTCGGGCTCAGGGTCACACGGCAGCCCATGTCTCGGACTGGTCAGCCTCAGCCCAGCGGAGACCACCGTGACGAGGAGGAGCGCGGCCAGCAGACGTCGAAACGAGTGACTAGCCAGCCGCTGGATGGGGTCCACCGCCGGGTGACCATCGGCCCCGCCCCCCTGGGGCCTTCCCTGGGCGCTCCTGTCGCCGAAGATCACTTCTTGACCCATGTCGAGAAATGTAGTCGCTGGCCAGGGGGCCGGGTAGCGCTGCGTGCTTTCCGTCCCGCGGGAACTGGCGCCGCCGTCCCGGAAATGACACGCGCCGCGACCGAGCATCGGGCTCCTGGCACTTCGAGTTCTCGGGGCAGGCGGGAGTGGGGCACGGCGCGTACAGGGCCAGCCCATGGGATGGCGCACGTCGCCTTCGAGTTTGGCAGTGACCGCTCCAAAGGCGGCGCGGTCACTTGGCGGCCGGCTGGCCCGAAGCGATCGCGCCCATGAAGGTGAGAACGTCGTTCTCCATTTGCACCACGCGTTCCGGCTCGGCGGCGGACAATTCACGGCCCTGCTCGATCGGCGATAGCGAGAGGTCAAACAACTCCCGGCGTGCGACCGAGCCATCTTCACCCCAGTGCAGGATGAGTTTGAAAGCGCCACGGCGGGACGCGGTCATGCGGAAGGAGGCTCGGTGAAAGACAATGCCCTCGGGGCCCCTCGGGAGCGGAGCAGGCGTCTCCTCGTCAAGCAGCGGTCGAATGCTGACTCCGTCGACCTCTCCAGAGCTCACATCAGGTTGCCCCCCTGCGAGTTCCACGAACGTCGGCAGCAGGTCGTATCCAACGATCGGCTCTCGGCAGATGGACCCTGCCGCAATCCCCGGCCCACGAACAGCGAAGGGCACTCGAATGCCCCCTTCGTAGAGACTGTGCTTCGCGCCCAGTAAGGGGGCGTTGTTCTGGCGACGACTCTCGTCACCCCCGGGAACAGAAAAGTCCCCGCCGTTATCCGAGGTGAAGAAGACGTACGTGTTGCTTGCCGCGCCGGAGCGGTCGACGGCGTCGAGGATCCGGCCAATTCCGGTGTCGAGCTCTTCCAGCATGGCGGCCCAGGCGGCCGTGTACGCGCGGTCGGGTACGCCCTTGGCGACGTACTTTGCGATCGTCTCCCCTCGACAGACGATCGAGACATGTTGGGCGTAGTAGCTCACCTGGAGGTAAAACGGATTCCCCTCTGCGATCTGTTGTTCAATGAACGCGACCGCTTTGGCCGTGACCGAATCGGTGCGCTTCGGGTCCTCATCATCGATGTAGTGCGGTGGGCCCTCGTGGTGTTCCACGTCGTAACCAAGGGAGCGCGGGACGCCGCCATGGCGATTGCCCGTCATGCCACTGCTCTCGTCGTAGCCGCACTCCTCTGGCGAAGAGATCATCTTGGAACCCCACTTCCCAAAGTGTGCGCACCGATAGCTCGGTTCGACGCTCTTGAGGGCACGGGGGATCGTCAGGTGTTCCGACGGGATCCATGGGCTTCTGAACTCATCCCCACTTCGCGCCGACGACGTGCCGCACAAAATACTGCGACGCGTTGGAGTGCAAAGCGGAGCCGGGGAGTAGGCGCTCGGGAACCTCCTGCCCTCGGACAGGATCCGGTTCATGTTGGGCGTTTCGAGGTACGTGGACGCCAGCCCGTCAACGGTTGGGTCCATCGACCCAGAGAGCTGACTCCAACCTTGGTCGTCCGTCAGGATGAGGATGATGTTGGGCGGACCTGGGTCCCGCGAGCATCCGATCACGATCGGAAGAATGGCCGCGCCGAGAAGCCTTGAGATGAGTGCCTTGCGCATTTCTTTGGTCGGTGTAGCGGGCGAATTGCCGTGGCGTTCATCGCGTGGTTGAGGTCGCGACAAGGTCGGGTGCAGTGGTTCTCCTGCGGATGAAATTCCAACCGAGAGCAGAGTGGATTGCCACCCCCGGGAGGGAAAACGGAGCCTCCCAAGCGGCTGCCGGTGCGGCGCCAGGCGCGGGGCAAATCAAGCACGTACAAGGGGGCCTAGACAGCTTGCGCCACCTAGACCCCCTTGCACATGCTTGATTTGTCTTCCGTTCATCGCGGCGCGCTACCGCGCCGTGGTGCATCTATTGGAAAAGGACTTCGAGGCCTTCGGTGAAGTTGGAGCCGAGGCCCACGCCGTCACGGTGCCATGCCTGGAAGTTCCAGGTTTCGCCCATGCTGACCGAGACGGTGCCGTTTCCTTGGGGGAGGTTCGTCAGGTCAATGTCCAAGGAGAACTCGCCCGCGGTGCCGGTGGCCTTGATCTCGCCGGTGCGGTTGAGGCGCCCGATCAACCCGCCGAGGCAGATGTTGCCGTTGCTCGTGCCGCCGCCCAGGGGGATGAACCCCTGGTCCCTGGACGTCACGAAGATGCCGAACTGGTTGGGGGGGAGGCTGCTGGCGGTCAAGGTGAGGCTGTTGGCGACTGCCACTGGCGAGCCGATGCCGCTCACGGTTCCGATCGATCCGGTGGAGTTGGCGATGGCCTGGCAGTAGGCCGTTCCCACGGGAGCGCCCGACGCGAGATCCGTGCGCCAGTTCTCAAGGGTGCATCGCATGCGCCGGATCTGGTCTTCGGTGAACTCATACATGCACTGGATCTGCAGGTAGTTCATGTAGTTGTGCCCCGGCTCCGGGACGCCGCAGCTCGATGCGCCCGAGTTGCATGCTTGGGTCGGCGACGAGTGGGGGTTCGTGTCGCAGAGGAGGTCGCCCTGGGAGTTGCAGTTCGTGTTCGCGCAGGATCCAGTGGTCCCGAAGGTGTGGTAGAGCCCAAGGTAGTGGCCCACCTCGTGGGCGAGCACCATCCGGAACTGCGCGCTGTTGATGGCCGTGTAGTTCATCACGACCCGGTCCTCCACCGTGCCCACGATGCCACCCTGGGGCAGGTTCGGCACGTACCCGATGAGCCCGGCCCCCGGGTTGAGCGTGAAGATGTTCATGTAGCGCGAGGAGTCCCACGAGAGGGCGCCAGGGTAGCCCCCTTGGTCGGTGAACCAGGTGTTGTTCGTCGTGCGCGTGATGCCCGTCGTGGCGTTGCCCGCCGGGTCCACCGTCGCGAGACGGAACCGGATGCCGGTGTCGGTTCCTTGCCCCAGTGCTTGGCCGCTGAAGTCTTCGTTGAGGCGCGCGATCTGGGCGAGGATGTCCGAGTCCGGCAGGTTGCCGGTGCCGCTCGAGTTCGAAATGACGTGCACGACGACCTGAATCTCATACAGGACGCCTGGGTCGTAGGCCGGCAGCGAGGTGTTGATGGAGAAGCCGCAGTCCGAAGGCACGAAGGCAAACGGGGAAAACTGGCCAGGGTGGGCCGTGCATCCGCATTGCCAATGGGCTGTGGGGGAGATGTGGGATCCCTGTGCCTGGCCTGGCTGCGAGGTGGAAGAGACCTGCATGGTGGGCGAGGCCATGCCGAAGGCGAGCGGGCCGGAGATGAGGCCGGAGATGAGGCCGGTAGCGAGGCCGGTAGCGAGGGCTGCGACGGAGGGCAGGGCCGCAAAGATCTTGGGAGACTTCATGTGGGGATGTCTGTCGATGGGGTGCGGAGGCTCAGCCAGAAAGGCCACTGGCGGGGTCTCGGCAGGGAAGCCGGTGGGCGACCCCGTGGGGGACTCGTTGGGGGACC
>CAJXRJ010000291.1 GCA_913058555.1 uncultured bacterium | reverse complement strand
GCGTTAGGGACCCCGGCTCCGGCTAGCTCGCCCCGCGGTCCCGGCACGATCCAGACGCCGACGGTGCCTACGGCCAAGTCGCGCATCAGCCACGGTGCCGCGGACCAAGACCTCTTGCATTGGTCCCACTGGTGGTACCTCGAGAGCGCGCGCTTCATCGACATCCGCACCCACGTACAGGGACCGGCGTCCGCCGATGGCCGCACGGTTCTTCTGGGTGCGCCGATGGCGCCGACCCGCGCCGTGGTGAACGGCCGCGTTTTGCCGGCCCTCTTGGAGTTGGTCGCCACCGAGAGATCGGACGAAATCGTTTCGAGCGCCCTCGTGGCGATCGGACGGCTCGTGGACGCGGAGGGCGCGCCTAGCGTCCGTGCCCTGAGCGCACGGGCCCACAGCGTCCTGCGTTCGCAGCTGGACCACGCCAACGTGAAGGTCCAGGAGTCGGCCCTTCTTGGGCTGGGGCTCATGGGAGCGCCCGCGGCGGCCGCGGATCTCGTCGAGATCATGACGGCCTCGCCCCGCGGCCAGCAGTTCATCGGTACCACTTCCGTCTCGTCGCGCCTTCGGGCCTTCGCCGCGTACAGCCTCGGCCTCAGCGCGACTCGCCTTCCTGAGCTCGGCGACCGCCAGCGGGTGGCGCTCGAGCTGATCGAAGTTCTCGAGGGTGAGACCCACGGGCGCGAAGACCTGCCCGTGGCGGTGCTTGGCTCCCTCGGGCTTGTGGATCTGGGGACGCGGATGTGCGTCCCCGCGGAGGACCTTCGGGATCGCCCGTTCGTCGACCGTGCGCTTTCCACGAGCACCTTGACCCGTTACCTACACACCTGGGCCATGGATCCCAGGGGCAAGGAAAAGGGCCGCTCTACGCGGGTCCGCGCCCACGCTTGTGTGGCCTACGGACGGTCCGCGTCGAAGCTCCTCGGGGCCGGTCGCGCCAACGCGGTCGCATCCTTGCAGGACATCAGCTCGGACCGTGGGACCCACGTGAACGTGCGCACCGCGGCGACCATTGGTCTCGGTGAAGTCGTGTCCTGTGGCAATGAGCCCGCGGACCGCGGCGCCCGTCGCCACCTCGTCAACCTGGTGCAGCAGGGGCAGCCCCTGGAGCGCCGCTTCGCCCTCATCGCAGCCGCGATGGCCGCCTCCCGCCAAGGCGGCGGGGACGACGGCCTCAGCGGCTGGAGCGAGATGCGCAAGGTGTTGAACCGCGAGCTTGCCCAGGCGCGCTCCAGCAACCTCGCATGGAGCGCTTTGGCCCTTGGCCTGCTAGAGGATCGTCTCTCGAAGCTCGACGTCGACACGGGCAAGGTCTCCGCGAACGCCCTCACCGGCATGGGGATCAAGCGCCGCTCGGACGACGAATCCGCAGCGATCGGTCTTGGCCTTGCGCTTGCGACCCGCGGGACGGACAACGCCAAGAACGCGGGCAAGCGCCTGATGACAGAGATGTCCCAGACGACGACGCCTTACCTCCGCGGGCACTTCTCGATCGCCCTTGGGCTCGTGGGCCACAAGGACGCGAAGGAACTCCTGCGTGAAGAAATCGCCGAGGCCACGAACCAACCCATTCGCCTTTGGAGCGCGGCCGTCGGGCTCGGGCTTCTGGGGGAGTCGGTGGACGTGGAACTTCTGAAGGCCCTGGTCGAGACCAAGTCCGCCCAGGTGCGGATCTCCCTTGCGGCCGCCCTCGGCCAGACGGGAACCGCGAAGGCCGTCGGCCCGCTTCTCGGCTACATCGCTGAGAAGGACCGTCCGATGCCGATGCGCGCTTCGATGATCGATTCCCTCGCGGCGATCTGCGACCTCGAGCGTCTCCCCTGGCGGGATTCGTTCGCCCACGCCATGCCGTACTACGCGGCGACCCCGACCCTGAACGGGTCCGGATCCGGCGTGCTAGAACGGCCCTGGTAGGCCGCCTTCGGGTTTGACGAAGAGAGGCGCCCACCCGGTTCATCCGGGTGGGCGCCTCTCTTCTTGGGTGCCGAGAATCAGCTTCGGGCGATCACTCCATGGCGTGATCGAGGGCGTCCCTCACGAGTCGGAGGACATGCTCGTCGAGCAGGCGGAAGTGCATGTGGCGTCCTTCCCGGCGGCGGGCCACCAAGCCGCTCTGCTCAAGGATTCGCATGCGGTGGGAGACCGTGGACATCGGCTCGTCGAAGGTGGCCGCGATCTCGCTGGCGCAAGCTTCACCGGCGGCTAGTAGCTCGAGGGTGCGCAAGCGGCGCTCGTCGCCGAGGGCCTTGAAGAGGGCCACGGCCCCGTGGAAGGCGGCGTCAGGGCGCCCCGAGCCCGATCGAGCGGCGTGCTCGGACGGGTGGCAGGCCACCTCGGGAGTGGGCGGCACAGGATCTGGGGATTCGTTCGAGGGACACATTCCGGGCATGGTCGCCGCTCCCCCTGGCCGTGGATACCCTCCATATCGATTCCCATTTCGATGGTTGTCGAAGTGTCCATCCCTCGAGTCCGCGATCCTGGGAGGCTCCGCGCCATGAACCCCACCACCAAAGCCCTCGCCTTCGGTCCCATCGGAACCGCGTTGGCCCTCGGAAGCGCCGCTTCGGCGTCCGCCCAGGGCCCCATCTTCCAGACGCCAGGGATGCCGATCTGGGCCGCCTCCGGTCAAGTCGACCGGTTCTCGAACCAAGGCAATCCGGCCATCGGAGCGCTCATCGATGGCTTCGCCGACTACGTCGATCCCGGTGAGTCAGGCGACGATGGACTGGATTTGTTCTTGCGGTCCTTCGAGATGACCGTCAACGGTCGTGTCGATCCAAACTGGTACGGCTATGCCGTGGTGGTTTACGCCGACGAAGAGGTCGAACTGGAGGAAGCTGCCGTGACCTACGCCGGCTTTGACTCGAACACGACGGTGCGCTTCGGCCGCTTCTTCACTGACTTCGGCAAGCAGATGCAGGCCCATATCCACGACCTCCCGACGCCGGAGCGCCCGGGCGTGCTCAGCGCCTACCTCGGCGAAGAGCTGCCCGGCGTGGGGGCCCAGCTCGACCATTGGTGGGCCACCGGCGATGAGTCGGCGCTGCGCGCTTCGTTCGCCGTCTTCGGGGAGTTCGAACTCGAAGGGGAGGGGGAAGGTCCCATCATCGAGCAAACAGAGCGGAAGGACCTCGAGGACCTGAGCCTCTCCGCCCGCGTGACCCAGTTCATGGACGCCGGCGAGCGCGGGGTTTTTCAGTGGGGCGCCTCGGCGCGCCGCGTGGGGGACTTTCAGTTCGTCGACGAGGGGTCGGGGACGTCCGCTGCGGGTCTCTCCAATACGGTCTTTGGCGTCGACTTGACCTACGGTGTGGACTCCGTTGATGGGCTCTCCGGCTGGACCTTCGGTGCCGAGACGCTCCTCGCCGCCGGGGACCTCGGAGCCGCCTTCGACCCCGGCTCCGGCGACCTGCTCGTGAACGATGACTCCGCCCTCGGTCACTACCTTTGGGCCGAGCGCCGCATGGATGTGACGAACACCGTCGGGGTGATGCTCAGTAGCTTCGAACGATTCGAGAGCGAGAACCCCCTCACGACCGAGGTTACGGCCTACTACACGCGTTACTTCTCTGAGTTTGCGCGTCTGCGGTTCGCGGTCAGTCACGCCGACAACGAAGGCGATGAGGACTCGACTCGCGCTCTCGTACAACTCACGACCTTCTTCGGTCCCCACGCCCACGGCGTCAATTGGTGATGAGAGCGATTCCCTTCCTGGCGGTCCTTGCCGTTTCTTTGTTCGGGCCCTTCGGCGCTGCGGCCCCTGAGCTTGCTGGCGATAAGCTGAAGGTCGTGGCGACCCTGCCCGACCTTGCGGACCTGATCACCGCCATCGGAGGCGAGCACGTCGAGGTCAAGACCCTCGCGCGGCCGGGTCAGAACCTGCACGCCGTACGCGTGAAGCCTTCCCACCTCGTGGCTGTCAGTCGCGCCGACCTTTTCGTGCAGGTGGGGCTCTCCCTCGAGCACGCCTGGGTCCCCGGGCTCCTTGAAACCGGCCGGAACCGCGCGGTCCTTCCGGGCCAGCCCGGCTTCGTCAGCGCAGGCGAGGACTATGAGACGATCGAGGTTCCCGTTCGCCAGGACCGCGCTATCTCCGCTGACGTGCATCCCCAGGGCAACCCCCATATCAACCTCTCCCTCGGGGGCGGACTGCATATGGCGAAGCGCATTCGAGACGGGCTGATCCGCGTCGATCCGGACCACGCGGCGGACTATCGCACAGGGTTCGAGCGTTGGAACGGCGACTATCTGAAGGCCCGCGCACGCTGGGATGCCATCGCAAAGGCCGCGGTGGAGAAGCACGCCGACGCATGTCTATACCACCAGGAGTTCGACTACCTCCTCGGAGAGATGGGCATTGCGATCGCCGCTTTCCTCGAGCCAAGGCCGGGCCTTGCGCCGACGCCGAGCCACCTGGGAAAGGTGATTCAGACGATCCGGGAGAAGGGCATCCCCGTGGTCCTGACCGCCCCTTGGTCGAACAACAAGAACGTAGCCCGCGTCGCCAAAACCACGGGGTGCCGGATCCTCGAGCTGCCCGTCATGGTTGGAGGGCGCCCCGAACACGGGACCTGGATTGCGATGATGGACGACTGTGTGGATCGCCTAGCGAAGGCCTATGGCATCGACCCGGAGGCCGCCGTGCGACGCTTCGGAGGAAAGCCCGCAGGCAAAGAGGTCGAGCCTCAGAGAGCGGGTGGCGGCCGCTGATGGGGGATGCGCTCGTCTTTAAGGACGCCTCGCTCGGATACCGCGGCCAAACCGTGCTCCATGTCCCTGGGCTTCGGATTGCCCCGGGGGGGATCACGGTCCTTCGCGGCCCCTCGGGCAGCGGAAAGTCGACGCTCCTGCGATGCGCGGCGGGCCTTGCCCCGGCGCTATCGGGAGAGGTTCGCTACACAGGGTCGCGGATCGCCTGGGTGCCGCAAGCGGACCGGCTCGACGGACTCCATCCCGTGAACGTGGAGGAGGTCGTTCTCGCTGGCGGGGAGCGATTCCTTTCGGCGTTCGGACGCGTAGGGGCCGAAGGACGGGCCGCCATCGACGGGACCCTCGACGCCCTGGGCCTCGGCGGCCTGGCGCGCCGGCCTTTCGCGGAGCTCTCAGGTGGCCAACGTCAGCGCGTGCTCATCGCGCGGGCGGCGTTGTCCGGGGCGGACCTCGTCGTTCTCGATGAGCCAACCAGCGCCCTCGACGACAATGCCGCGGCCCTGGTCGCGGCGGCGGTGCGTAAGCTAAGCCTCGATGGCGCGGCGGTTCTGATCGCCTCGCACGATGAAGCGGGCGATTGGGGCGACGGTGTTGAGACGTACCAGGTCGACCGCGGCACCGTGCGAAGGGTGGAGGCGCACTGAGCCCATGGACTTTGCCACTTTCGTTGAGCTGTTCACCTGGCCCCTTGTGGCCCTTGGGCTGAGCGCCCTTGCCGCTCCCCTGGTGGGCTGCTTCCTCCTGGTGCGCGGCACGGCGTTCCACGGGATCGTCCTGCCCCAGGTGGCGGCCTTTGGCGTAGCTGTTGGGTTCGCCCTCGAGCCCTGGCTGGCGAGCCACGGACCGGGCGACCATGTGGCCCACGATGTTCCCCAGGCCTATCTCCTCGCCTGGGCTTTCGGCGCCGTGGCGGCGGCGATGATCGTGCTTGGTAGGGTGCCCAAGGCCCATGCCTCGGGTTCGTCGGTCTCGGCCGCGGTCTTTGCCATCGCCAGCGGCGGCACCGTTCTCGCCGCCCAGCTGGCGCCCCATGGTGGCCTGCACGTGGACGCGCTCCTTTCCGGCGAGACCCTCGCGACGGGAGCCTTCGACGCGGTCCTCATCGGTGTTGCCGCCGCCATCACCCTGGCGGTGGTCCTTTTTCGCTGGCGCGACCTCACGGTGGCGGGTCATGACCCCGATTTCCTAGCGGCCCTGGGCCGTAGCCCGGGGCGCACGAGCCTGCCCCTGCATTGGGTGACCGCCATCGTGGTCATCGTCGGGTCCCTCACGATCGGCGTGCTGGCGATGTTTGCACTGTTGGTCCTGCCCCCCCTCACCGCCCGTCGCTGGGCCCGGTCCATGAAGGGCATGCTCGTGGCGGCACCTGGGGTCGGCCTTCTCTCCGCCGCTTGTGGCGCGGCGGCGGCCTTCGGATTCGATCTCCCTATGAACGCGAGCGTGGTCGGCGGCGCCGCGCTGGTCTCAGGATGCTCCTTCGGGGCGGCCTCCATTCTCGATTTGAAGAGACGGGCGGCGCGCTGAGTATCAATGCCCAGTCCCCGGTTGCTACGATCTGGGCCTGCCCCAAAGGAGTCCCTCCCGTCGTCAGGCTTCGGCCTGGCGACGCCTTCTTTTTTTTAGGGGGCGCTGTCCATCCGGTCGCCTCTCCTCATCGAACCGCGTAACACCGCCCGCTGGTTCCCATGAAACGCTTCGTCATTGCCGTTCTGCTTCTCCTCGCCGTATCGGTGGGGGTGTTCGTCCTGTGGATGAGGTCTGGCGGGGGCGCAGTGGTCGAGCTCACCGATGAGCAGGTAGCGGCCGCCAGGGAAAGCGGGGAAGGCTCGAAGAGCATCGAGGTCGAATCGGCTTCAGAGGCGGTCAAGCTGCCGACTCTTCAGGAGCTGAAAGAAGTCGTCGACCGGGCCGAGCTCAACCGCATGGCTGAGGCCATTTCGAAGGCTCGCTCGGAGGCCGTGGACGAAGACCGTTGGCTCTTGACCATTCTCCTCGCCGAGACGGAGCGTCTGCGCGGCAACGTGGTCAAGGCGAACGAACTCGGCCTTGCTGGCGCGGAAGCGCTGCCTCGGAACAGTCGCGCCCGTCTCGTCTACGCGAACACCATCCTGTCCAAGATCGTCAAGGATGCCCAGGGCGGCGGCGTCGGCGCATTGCTGAAGCAGCTGGGCCCAACGAAGCGCTACAAGGCCGAGCTAGAGGCGGCGGTGGAACTCGATCCGGACAACGTCGACGCGCGCGTTGCCCAGATCATCGTCTTGGCGTTCGCGCCTTTCCCCGTCGGCGACAAGAAGCGTGCGAAGAGCCTCATCGAGGAGCTTGGTGCCTACGACGAGCTGCGCCGTGACTTCTGGCGCGCACAGCTCCTCGCCGCCGATAAGAAAAAAGCGGATGAGGCCCTCGACGCATTTCGAACCCTGGGCGAGGCACACCCCGATGACGCGGACATTCAGTTCACGATCGGCGACCTACTCTTCAAGCGCGAGGACTGGAAAGGCGCGTCGGAGATCTTCGACCGCATGGCCGTGGAGCCTTGGACGCGCCAAGGATACAACGCCCTTTACCAAGCGGCCAAGTGCCGTGAGAAGGGCGAGTACGAGCTCGAGCGGGCCCTTGCGATGCTCGTGCAATTCGAAGAAGCCAAGCCCGTCGGCGAATTGATGCCGAGCATGGATCGGGTCAAGTACCACCAGGCCCTCGTGCTTCGGAAACTCGACCGCCTGGATGAAGCCCTCGCCTCGTTCCGTGCGGCGCTCGACATGAATCCGAAAGAGAATCGGTTCCAAAAGGGCGTCGACGAAACCGTCGCGCTCATCGAGGCCGCGAATCAATGACCCCGGCCTACTCCTGTGTCTGACTTTCACCTCGATGCGGAGCCCATCGTTGTGGGCGTTGACGGCGGCGGCACTTCGACACGGGTGGTGATTGCCGCTCTCGACGGCACCGTGCTCGGAACTGGCGAAGGGGGGTCCGGGAACCTCCACGATGTGGGCGAGAGAATCCTGCAGGAGAACATCGAGCTGGCGTGGCGCTTGGCCTGGCGCGACGCCAATCGGATCCCTCGCCCAGCGGTGGCGGCGGTGCTTGCGATGGCGAGCGTGGGGACGGGGGGCAACCGTGAAACGGTGCGGAGGATCGCGGAGGAGATTGGGCTCGCGGCCGTGGATTCGATCCGCGTCGACATCGATCTTGTGGCAGCCCTCGCCGGCGGCTTGGGAGGGGAGCCGGGCATCGCGTTGATCGCGGGGACGGGCTCGTCGTGTTACGGGCGGGACGCCTTTGGAACGACCGTTCAGGTGGGCGGGTGGGGGAGCCTTCTGGATGACGTGGGAGGAGCGACCTGGGTCGGAACGCAGGCGATGGTGGCGGCCATCCGGGCTTTCGATGGGAGGGGGCAGGCAACGATTCTGGAAGAGCGGGTCATGGAGAGGTTCGGGCTCGGGAACATGCGCGAGCTCCTGCCGAAGGTCGACGCGGAAGCCAACGTGCGGGCGGCCCGGGCGCAGCTTTCTCGGCTTGTCACGGTGGCTGCCGCTGAGGGGGACGAGGTGGCGATCAAGATTCTCCGGGTGGGCGCGGATGCCCTCGCGGAGTGCGTGGCCACGGCCCACCGGCAGCTCCGATTCGACGGGGAGGGTGTGCCGGTAGTGGTGACGGGCGGGCTAGCCGAGAACGTCCCGGAGTACCGGATGATGATCCATGGCGCGGTGAGCGGTGTCTTGCCCCAGGCCCAGTGCATCCCACCCGTGACGAGCAACGCGTCAGGGGCGGTCCTGGAGGCCCTCTGCGATGCCTACGGAGGGCGGCCCGAATCAGAGGTCGCCGTACGTGTGGTCCAGACTTCCTTCCGGCGCTAGCCGACCTCCAAAAAGGGGGCAGGGGCCCGCCCGTGACGGCTGGGTCAGGCCATGGGCCGAAGGGCGATGTCTCGATATCGGCCTGAGTGCGTAGGTCAACGGATTTGCCGACAAGTGGGACCCATGGAGACCCCGTGACCGTCGGATGTATGCCACGATTCGAGTCTGTCTCTTATACACATCTGACGCTGCCGACGATATGCAGTGTGTAGAT
>CAJXRJ010000290.1 GCA_913058555.1 uncultured bacterium | reverse complement strand
GCCCGATGGCTTCGTGGGTGAGGAGTCCGACGATGGAAGGGGAGAGCAACACTTTGCGCCGCCCGCCGTCAGGGTAGGCCGCGCTCAACAGGTCCACGGCCATGCGGGCGGCCGCGTCGCCGAGCTCATCGGAGGAGCTGCGACGGAACAGGCAATCCCAGGCGCCGGTGACGCCGACCGATCGGGCGCCCCGCTGGAGCTCACCGTCCTTCTGGGCCACGGCGGAGACGCGAAGCTCGGGTCGAGCGACCCGGGTCCAAGCGTGGGCGCCGTCGCTCGTGACGATGCCCTTCTCCTCGAAGATCTCGGTGTAGCCGGCGGAGGCGCTCACGATTTTGGAGGACCCGCCGCGGGCGCGCTCTTCCATGGAGAGGGCCAGGGCGAGTCGGTCGTCGATGCTCGCGGCGTTGAGCTCCGCATAGCCGTCGGTCTCGAAGATCCCGTCGGCAAGTTCGGTGGCCGGTGGGCTCGGGAGCTTGTCCTTGCGAACCGACGCCGAGGCGTGGGCCGCGGCCCGGGCGGTCTCGATGGCCCGAACGACGGCGCCCACCTCGAGCTGATCCGTCGACGCGAATCCAAACGTGCCCCGGCTGAGGACACGCACGCCCACGCCCGTGTGTTCCGAGACCTTGGCCTGGTCCACCCGACCTTTTTCCACCGCCACGCTGCGCGTCCTTTTGGCGTGGTAGCGCAGCTCCACGTGGTCGTCGGATCCGTCGCGCCGGAGCGCATCGAGGAGAATCGGCCGAGGGTCAGAGCTGGTCATGGGCGAGTCGTGGGGGCTTCTGCGGGGAGAGTCTGTGACATCCAGAGGCCTTCACGACTAGTCGCGGGGCTTCGGCACGTGGGGGCAACCTAGCATGTAGCCCGTCCACGTCTGAAACGGGATCCCTTAGCCATGTCATCTCGCATACTCCTTCTTACCTCGATCCTGCTGGGGTTGGGCCTCGGCGCCTGGGGGCTGCTGGCGCGATCCGAAGGGGCGTTGAACCCAGGGGTTTCGGAGCCAGGGGGAGGGGCGAGCCAGTCGGCCCGGGCACCCTCGGGATCCGCCGATGGGGGACCTGGGGATCTTCCGGTGGAAGAGGGAGTCAGGCGTGAGGAGTCGAATCCAGCGGCGCTCGGGGCGCGGTACCCCTTGATGGGTTCGGCGGGCGCCCAGCCCCGAGGGTCGGGCAAGACCCTGACGGTGCGCGTGCTCGACGACGCGACTGGCTTGCCGGTGAAGGGAGTTCGGATCTCCCCCGTCGCCACCCTCAAGGGTTGGCTCGGGTTTTCCGAGGCCCTCGGATCCGACCCGGCCACCACGGACGACGCCGGAGAAGCGAGCGTGGCGCCCGCGCCAGCGAGTCTTCCCGGGGACCCATGGAAGAGGGGACTCTTAGTCCTCCAAGGCGATGGGTATGCCACCACGGTTCGGCAGCAGCCTCGGGTGGGCATCGAGCAACCAGTGATGGGTCAAAGGGAGCACCTCACTTGCTACATCAAGAGGAGCGGAGAACTCCGGGGGCGCGTGACCTTCGCGAAGGCGCTCTCCGGACGCGTGCAGAAGGTCAGGCTTCGCCGGCGGTTTGAGCGGTGGCCGTCGGGCGCCTGGTTCAACGGCGACATCTTCGGCGACGGGAGGATCGGCCCGGACGGCCAGTTCACCGTGAAGGACGTTCCGCCTGGGATGCCGTTTCGCGTCGAGATCCTGTCCGTGGGCGAGGTGGTTTGGACGCTTCCGGACTTCATCAGCTTGCGCAGCGGTGAGGTGCGAACCGTGGATTGGGAGGTCGCCCCGGTGACGGTGCGGGTGCACGGCATCGAAAAAGACTTCCGCGCGCCGCGCCGCTTGAGGGTTTGGCTGGAGCCAGCGCCTTTGGACGGGTCCCAGGTGGGCGAGGAATGGATTGACGCCAATCCACAGGCGCGGCACTTGGGTTGGGCGGACACGCTCGGCGTCGCGACCTTCGATGAGGTTCTTCCCGGACGATGGAGGGCGATCGTGATGGACGAGGGGGATCAGAGGGGTTTCCCCAGCGCCGTTCCCTTGGCCGATCGGCCGGCCCCGTCATTCGTGGACTTCACCGTGGAGCAGGGCAGCCGCTCGGTGGATGTGGATCTCCCCGTGCACCGCGGGTCCTACATCGTTGGGACCCTTCATGGTGAAGAGGGCATGGACCTATCGGAGGCGAAGCTCTGCGCCGTGGCCAATGGGATCGTGCACGCAGAGACCGCGTACCGCGGCCGGTCGTCGGACAGTTTCCGAATCGGGCCGCTGGAGCCTGGGGCGTACGAGCTGCGTGCCATGCCGGGCCGATGGCTTCACCCCTGCGTGGATCCGCCCGTGAGCGCGGAGGCTGGCGGGGAGCCCGCAAGCGTGCATCTTCGTCCCGGCGGAGAACTTGAGGTGACGGCCGTCGACGCCGCCACAGGAAAGGCCGTGAGGGGCGAGCTCTTCGTCGACGATTCGAGCGTCGTCGTGGAGGGCGGTGGGGGCTTCGGTTCGGTGCGGCTCAAGGGGCTCAATGGCGAGGCCCTCGTCCTGCATGTGCGGGCTCAGGACGGACGAGCCGCCGTCGTCCAGCACGCGGGCGTGGCAGCGGGCGAAGCGCGCGCGAGCCTGACGGTCAAGCTCAGGGAGCCCGCCACCTTGCGATTGGGGGTCGCCGCGGATGGACTCTGGAGACACTTCGTGGTTCGTCGATACGGGATGAAGCTCGCAGCCACTTGGGTGGCGCCGGGCGCAACGGGGCAGCTGCGCGTTGCTCCGGGGGTGGTGGAGCTTCACGAATTCACCGCCGGGCCAGATCAACCGAGGAAGGAGCTTGGTCAGCGAACCGTGAAGTTGAAGCCCGGTTCGACGCTCCAGATTCGGTAGCGGGGCGGAGAGCCGCTGTCGCTGGTACCCGGGCGGAAGGAGCCATGCCCGGGCCGAGCCCATCGACGGCTGGGGCTCCGGGCCGTTCCTTCCTTTCCGCAACCTGTTATCCTGATCTGGCCCATGGCACGACCCGATGAAGCCAAGCCGCGCCAGCGGCGTTCGATCACACGCAATCGTCGTGTGACCCACGAGTACCTCATCTTGGATGAGCTCGAGTGCGGGATTGTGCTCGTCGGGACGGAGGTGAAATCCCTTCGCGCGGGGCGGGTCTCGCTCCAGGAGGCGTACTGCATCATCAAGCGCGGCGAGCTTTGGATCATGCGCATGCATATTCCGGAGTACAGCCACGGGAACATGCACAACCACGAGCAGACCCGGGAGCGCAAGTTGATCGCCAAGAAGCGTGAGATCCTCAAGTGGGAGAAGGCCGTGCGCGAAAAGGGCACAACCATGATTCCCATGGAAGTCCTTTGGGATGGATCCCTGGTGAAGGTCCGGGTCGGGCTGGGTAAGGGCAAGAAGCTCTACGACAAGCGCCAGTCCAAGCGCGAGAAGGACGACAAGCGGGAAGTTGCTCGGGTCATGAAGGCCGGCAAGTACGCCCACTGATTCCGGTTCCTGACAGGGCGGTCATGGGGCCCGGGTTCCCGATCGGGGACCCCGCCAGCGAAGGGGAACCTGGGCTCCACGGTTGAGCCCAGGGAGCCTGCGCCCTAAGCTCCCCCCAGTGCCGACGGCGGTTGGCGCAGACAAAGTGGATTGGGGGCGCAATGGTTTCGACCGGTTTCCAGAACCCTCTGAGTCGCGTGCCGGGGATCCCAGGTCACCCCGTAAAACCCTCCCGGGAAAGTCAGCATTACTTGCCGACAACAACTACGCACTGGCAGCTTAATTGACTGCCCGTTCCTGCGCGGAGTGCCCGTGGCTGTGCAGGAACGCTATTAGCGGGCTGGTCGCCAAGCTGCGCCTCAGGGCCGAGCGACGAGATTTTCTGAGGCTGGCTCCAACGCAACGTGTTCACGGGCGGCCGAGGAGCGAGACTTTGCCGGTGAACTACGCACGTAGACGCTTTTAGGAAGCTGATTCCGGGACGGGGGTTCGACTCCCCCCGCCTCCACCAATCCTCCCTCCGCGGGTATGCCCCGCGGAGGGTTGGGGCTCCACCTGGGTTGTCCGCCGGGGTGTCCGGTGTGCCTTCAGGGCTCGGCTCGATGGGCTTTGGATCCGGGGGGCTTGCGCCTGTCATCGGGACTCCGAGGACGCGGATAGTGGAAGTCCGTTGAATCCCGTCGCGCGCGGGGAGAGACTTCTGGGCATGGGCCCGACCCTCCTTACACCACTTCGCGCTGCCCGTTCGGGATGCGCCCCGTTTGCTGCGCTCGTTTTGATGGCGAGCGTTTGTCTTGCGGGCTGCCGGACGACCACGGTTGCGACGCGGAACCTGGACGCCGTCCTGAGTTCTTCGGACACCTTCCGATACCAGGGCGACACGACCACCCCGTGGAAGGACTTCTGGTCCTTCGGGCTGGGGAGCGTCAGTGGGGGACTGATCGGGAAGGGCTCCGAGACCGAGCTGAGTCAGATCAGCAACCCGACAGGATTCGCCATGGGGAATCTCGTGGCGCTCAGCGAGTCGCGGCAAGGCCCGGCCATCTGGCGGGAGAACGAGCAGGTGCGAGTGCTCACGCGCTTCGCGCGGTACGCCCCCAGTCAGCTGGTGCGGGAGCGGGCGCTGCTGGAGCTGGGCGCCCAGGCACAGCGCCTCGGACTCGAGGAGAGCTACTACGAACGCCAGGGCGATGGGGAAGCGCTGCCCGCAAACGCGCCGGAGTTGATCGAGGCCTTGGATGGACTCGTGGACGCGGCTCGCCAGCTGATCGCCGAGCGCAACGACCCGTCGGAAACGGCCGCCTTGGACTTCGGCGCCGCGGTCGATCTTCTGGAGGGGACGAAACTCGACGTGCAGGGCGGATCGAGGCTTCTCCGGGCCCTCGGGCCTTTCCTCAGGAACGTGGGGCTGCCGGCGGCCAGCCAAGATCGCCTGGTTGCGCTGTCCACCACCGTGCAAGCGGACCTGGTACGGGAGGCCCTTTACTTTGGGGCCGGCGATCGCTCGTCGGTGGCGCGGGCCGGTGCGATTCGCGCTGGAATCGAGGCGTTCGGGGAGCCATTTCTGATCGAGGCCACGTTGGCTCTCCTGCCCCCGGGCTACGTGCTCGAGGCCGTCCGTCAACGGCGTCAGCGCTTTGGGATCCCCCCGATTCCCGCGTCCTTTATGGAGGTCCACTTGGCCATCGCCGAGACCCTGCGTGAGGTCGGCCTCCCCGTCGACGCGCGGCGGGGAACGAGGAACTCCCTCGAGCTGAAAGGCACCCTGCTCTCTGTCCTTTGGCGCGTCGCTGTCAGTGACGTGGCCTTCGGAGACCGCTCGCGCCACGCCATGATGCGGGCCCTGGGGTCGCTCTCCGGGGGCGAGCTGCACACGCTCCGATCGGAGGAGTGGGATGCTTGGTTTGAGGGTCGCATCGCTGAGCTAGCGAAGGAAATCGAACGCGTGGAAGGCGAAGGCGGAGATCCCGCAGCACCCACGGAGTCCTTTGAGTCGACGAGCGGGCCTGGCGGAACGCCTGGATCCTGAGCTGGATTCATGGAGCCTGAGTTTTCGCCCGACGAGCCGGAGTCCGTCTTTGATGAGATCCGGCGCCAGCGCACGGAGTCGACGTTCTGGAGAACGGTGCTGCTGCGAGTGCTTGGGCTGCTGGTTCTTGCGGGGGCCGTGTGGCTCATCGCCAAGAACGTCACCTGGCGCGACACACTGGTGCTAGACCGCCCCGGCGGGGCCGTACGGATCGTCGGCGAGATCAAGGGGGATTGGCGGGCGGAGGCGGTCCGTTTTGAGCTCGAGCCATCGGAGAAGCTCTGGTCCCAGTTGACCGAGGCCGGCGTGGATTCGGAGCTCCGTTTGATTCTCAAGGAGTCGTTGGCCTCACAGCCCGAACTGGCCGCAACGGGCAAGGAGGTGCGCGTGCTGGGGGGGCGCCCGGTCTTCGTCCTGCTGGAGGCTGAGGGGGAAGGGCCACCGGTTACGGAGCCCGGGGATCCCCTCTCCGTGCGCAGGATCGAGTGGCGTCCGGGCATGGTGCGGACCCTTCGGGAGATTGATCTCTGGGCACTGCTCCCGGCCCTTGGGTTCCTGGTCTTGGCTTCGCTTTGTGTCGTCACGCGTTGGTGGCGGCTCCTTGGCCTGAACAACTGCGCGACGACTTGGTACGACTCCTTCCGCTACACGTATTCGGGGCTCTTCTTCAACACCGTGGTCCCGGGGATCAACGGGGGCGACGTGGCCCGTGCCGTGGCGGTGGTCCGGGACCATCCTGATCGCCGGTCGGATGCGTTCATGACCGTGGTCGTGGACCGCGTCATTGGGCTCGTGGGCATGGTGTTCGTGGGCACCATCCTGGTGCTGAGGGCGGACGAGCGGATGGACCCGCTGAAACTGCCGGTGGGGCTCTTCTGTCTGGCACTCGTCCTGGGCATGGGACTGTTCTTCAACGGCGCCGTGCGGCGGCTCGTTCGCTTCGATGGGCTCGTGGCAAAGCTCCCCCAAGGCGAGCGGCTGCTTCGGCTCGACGCCGGGGCCCGGCGGCTCCTCGCGAAGCCCGGTGAGGTGGTCCTCGCGCTCGGATTCTCCTTCGGAAATCACGCCTTCAACGGTCTGGCGGTATTCACCGCTGCCCGCGCCCTTGGCACGACATTGGATCTCCAGGATTGGGTCACGGTGATGGCCATTTCCAACACCCTGGCGGCCGTCCCCCTGTCCCCTGGCGGCCTGGGTGTGGGTGAGGTGATGTTTGGGTCCTTGGCCGAGATGCTCGGGAGCACCTACGCCATCGGGGTCGCCACAAGCCTTGTTTATCGGATGATCCTGTACGTGATGTCGCTCTTCGGGGGGCTCGTGATGCTTCTCCCCGGGTCCAAGAAAAAGGCGGCGTCGGTCGCCTGAGGCGGCAAGGGTGGGGGAGCCCCGGGCGATTCCGGGAGGTCTCGGCCCACCGTGTGTGGTGAAATAGAGGTCCGTGGCCCCGCTTCCGCGCGGCCGGCGCCGGCGATCCATCGCCATTCCTATTCCCCCCCAATCATCCGCCCCGCCCGGGGCCCCAGCTACATGTCCCTTGTTGTCATCGGAACCCTTGCGTACGACTCGGTCGAGAC
The DNA here is from genome assembly GCA_913058555.1 of uncultured bacterium. Taxonomy (GTDB): domain Bacteria; phylum Planctomycetota; class UBA1135; order UBA1135; genus Saltatorellus. The sequence goes on along the minus strand of CAJXRJ010000290.1, from coordinate 1,710 downwards.
GGCCCACGACAGCCGTGACGGCGCCCTCGGCGGCTCCGCCATGTACTTCTCAGTGGCCGCGGCCCCGTACGTCACGCCTCGCCTCGTCGGGGTCGTCGGTGGCGATTGGAATCCTGAGCACATGGCGCTCATGGCCGACCGGGGCGTCGACGTTAGCGGTGTGGAGACGGTCGCCGACGGGAAGACCTTCCGCTGGGGCGGCCGGTACGAGCCGGACTGGAACACCCGCCACACGACCTTCACCGACCTGAACGTGCTCGAGTCGTTCGAGCCGAAGCTGCCCGAGTCCTTCAAGGATTCCGACTTCGTCTTCTTGGCGAACGCCCACCCCCAGGTCCAAATGCAGGGGCTTGCCCAGGTGAAGGCGCCTAAGTTCAGCGTGGCGGACACGATGAACCTTTGGATCGAAGTGGCGCGGCCCGACCTCGATCAGCTCCTCACGAAGATCGACGGGCTGATCCTGAACGACGAAGAGGCTCGGATGCTCACCGGCGAAAACAACCTAATTCGCGCGGCGAAGAAGGTGCTGGACCTTGGGCCCAAGGTCGTGGTCCTGAAGAAGGGCGAGCACGGCGCGTTCATCATGGGTGAGGGGCTGCACTTCTCCTTGCCGGCGTACCCGGTGACGGAAGTCATCGATCCCACGGGCGCGGGCGACTGCTTTGCCGGCGGCTTCATGGGGGCCATTGCGAAAGAGGGCAACGCCTCGCCGGAGACCCTCAAGCGTGCGATGCTCCATGGCACAGTGGCAGCGTCCTACTGCGTGCAGGGCTTCAGCGTGGAGGACATTGGGAAGCGCTCTCTCGCCGATTACGACGAGCGATACCAGGACCTCCTCTCGATCGTAACCCTGTGATACGAAAGGGGCGGGGGCCTTCCACCAGGGGCTGCCCCCTAGGCCCCGCGCACAATCCTCAGGGATTTCAGCCCCGTTCCCCGAGGCTCAACGGACTTACCCGCGAGCAGGGTGTCGGATCGCCTTGCTCGCTTGGGTTGAACTAGGAGAGTCATCAGCCCTGGAGAGGAGCCTGGATGGAAGCGAGCCGGGCTCCTCTCCCTATTTCTGCGAATCCCACGCGCCCAATGGGGGTAGTTGGATGCGGAAGAGGGATCAGCCGATTCGGGTCGCTGCGCTATGCCGTACGCTTGACCGATCACTATGCCTCGGCTTTTCTTCGGACTCGGAATGGACGGCGAGATCGCCGAGCGGCTTTGCGCCCGCGTTCGATCTATCCTCGTGACGGATCGCCCGGAGGCGCTGTACCGGGCGGATGACTTGCACCTCACCCTGGCCTTCCTGGGTGAAGTGGAAGAGTCGATCGTGCCCTCGCTCCAAGCGATCGCCATGGAGGAATTCCGCGGGCTGATGGCGCCCGAGCTCCGGGTTGGCGGGGACGTTGACGCCTTCCCGAGCCGTGAACACCCGCGGGCCGTCTACACAGAGGTCGAGGAGACCTTTGAGTCTGCCGGGCGCCTGGCTGCGATCCGCAATCGCGCGCAGCAGGTGGGCCTGAGCCATGGCTGGCGCCCCCGCGCGGCAGACCGCGCCCGGGGATTTCGACCGCATGTGACCCTCGCGAGGCTCGGCGGCGTGCCTCCCTCCGATGGGGAGATCTACGACCTCAGCCTCGAACGCAACTGGCTGCCCGTGGACATCACGCTCTACGAATCTGTCTCTTATACACATCTGACGCTGCCGACGATATGCAG
>CAJXRJ010000289.1 GCA_913058555.1 uncultured bacterium | reverse complement strand
AGTCTCGTGGGCTCGGAGATGTGTATAAGAGACAGGGGTGGAGACGTTCTCCACCACATAGACCGCGTCGGAGTTCGTAGAGACCCAAGCGTCCAAGTCGCCGTCCCCGTCAAAGTCCCCGAAGCCCCGGAGCCACGGTTGGGGGAGCCTGGGGGCGATTCGGGTGAAGGGACCAAGGACTCCGGGGCTCGTTTGGAGCCAGTAGCCCACCTGGAAGATCGAGACGGCGTCGAGGAGGCCATTCCCGTCGAGGTCCATGAACTCCGGATGACGCTCGCCAGGGCTGATCTCCATGGCCGGCGCGAAATCTGCTTGGCCGAGGTTCTCGGACCAGAACGCGCTGCTGCCCACTGTCCCGATGAGGTCGGGGTCCCCGTCGCCGTCGAAGTCCTGCGCGCCCGTGACATAGAAGTTTGGGGCCAAGGAGCTGTCCAGCGGCGCCGGCGGGCCGAAGTCGCCGCCCCCGATGTTCTGACGCACGGAAGTACCTGGGATCGACGATTCACGGGTGATGAGCTCTGGTACTCCATCGCCGTTGACGTCGACCACAACCGGGGTGCGCGTGCCCTCTTGGAAGCTAATGATGATGCGCCGCGGGAACTGGTTGCCAACGCCGGAGTTCTCGATGAAGTAGATGTTGGCTCCCGTAGTGAACTCGTCGCCTTGGATGACGTCGAGGTCGCCGTCGCCGTCCACGTCCACGGGATAGGGCACTCCATTGAGCGCAGAAGAAATGGTGACCGGAGACGCAAAGACCCCTGGGGCAATGCCGCGCTCCATCCAGAGTGGCAACGCCACGCCACCGGAAAGCCGGTCAAGCTCGGCGTCGCCGACGAAGTCCGCTTCGGCGATGATGGCGCTCGGGAACTGCGGGGGATTCAGCTCGCGGAACGCCCCAAAGTTGAGGCCGCCGAGGTTCTCGAACACGTTCTGGTCGCTCGATGAGTTGCGATGCACGATGTCCAGGTCCCCGTCCCCGTCGGCGTCGAGGGCGAACGCAGCGTGGGTCCGGGGGAAGGTGGACCCAAGGGATACGGTGGTGGAGTACCAAGGATCCGGACTCACGCCTCCGCCGACCTCGTACTCGGCATCGAAGTATCCAAGGCGCCCTTCGGGGCGGCCATCTCCGTCGACGTCGGCGAACGGGTAGGCGCCGAGATTCTGTTCGGGAGCAAAGCTCAAGCCCCCGAGGCTTCGGAACCACACTGGCTTGTAGGTGATGGAGGAGGTGCCCGTTCCGTCATCGACCAACATCTGGATGTCCGTAAGGCCATCGGCGTCCATATCAACGACGTCGAAGAACGTGCCATCGCTGATATCGTCCGAGGCGAAGTGCTCCATCGGAGGCCCAAAGGCCCCGGAGGCGGTCCTCTCGAACACGAAGAACTTCCTTCGGTCGTTGTCCGCGAGCGCGATGAGGTCGGAGTCCCCGTCCCCATCCAGATCGTTCATTCGAATTGCGGGAGAGCGAAGAACTTGGATCGGGAGGAAGGACCTTGGTGTACTGAACTGATCGCCGCCGAGGTAGCTTGAGTAGCGCCAGGTTTGGCCGGCCTGGTCAAAGGCCACGACATCGTTCCGCCCGTCGTCGTTGACATCCAGAACCCGCAGGTTCCACACGCCAGAGAACGGAACCACGATGGGGGCCGCATCGAACGTAGACCCGTTCCACCGGTAGACTTCAGCGCCCACCGGAGAGCGCGCAATGACGACCGCAAAGTCGCCTGCGCCGTGCCCGCCGAGGTCGGTGAAGATGGGCTCCCTGGAGGAGCTCGCGAATGACAGCACGTCGGTGAATTCGAACTCCAGATCTCCCATCTGGCGCCCCCAGCGGTAGGTGGTCTGACCACCCGCTTCGACGTTCATGTAGAGAAGGTCCTGCCTGCCATCGAGGTCGAGATCCATGATGCTCGTCCTGGGGAAGGTGCCATCCCAGACCCCGAGGATCATCGGCGATGCAAACCCTCCGTTCCCATCGCCCAGCATGAGCTTGACCCTTGCTTCATCGGACGAGCTGAGCAGGAGATCAGGGATGCCGTCGCCGCTCAGGTCACCGACTGCAATGCCGTCTGCCGCTGGGGACTCAGTCAGTTCCTTATCGATGGGGAAGAGCGTCTGGGCGCCGACGGGGGCAGCGCCGAGAAAGGAGCTAGCGAGCAGAAGCGGGTTCAGGAGGTTGGCCATGGTGGGATGCGAGTGGGAACCAAGCGGGCTGCCTGCGGGGCGATCGAGCTAAGGAGTCGTGGTGCGCTCAATGCGATTCGCCCTTCGCCTCAAATTCTGACCGGCCCAGGTGTTCTTCGCTCGGGAGTCTTCGATAGGAGTTCGATCCACGGGGGGAGTCCGTCCCGCCGCCCGTGGCAAGGCTGAAAGGGGGACGGCAGCCGGTCGCGTTGTGTGTCCTGGGCCCCAGGCGGCGTTTGAGAGAATCATGAGACAGGTCTGTGGTCCACGTGACTTCGTGCCAGTCTTGGGTTCAAGAACCACATGAACCCCCTCTACGGCCGCTCCATGATCTCTCGTGCCCTTCTTCTCGTAGCTCTCGCGGCCCCCGCCGGTGCCCAGGGCACGCCCCAACCTGGGATCACGGTGTTTCAGCCGTCGAGGTCCACGACGACCTTTGCGGTGGATCTGGCCGGCGACGTCGTTCAATCCTGGCCGGGGTCCTTCCGCCCCGGCTCGGCGGTGTACCTCGCGCCCAACGGCGACCTGGTTCGGACGCAGAACCTGAACGGTGGCTTCGCGGGCGGCGGCGGTGGTGGCGGGATCGAGCGCGTTTCTTGGGACGGCCAGGTGCTTTGGAGCTTCCAGTACACGGGAGCAACGTTTCATTCCCACCACGACATTGCGCTCATGCCGAATGGCAACGTGTTGATGATCGCTTGGGACGCCGTTGGGGGCGCTGCGGCGGTGGCGGCTGGCCGCAATCCTGCGGGCCTCGGGGGCGCCTTCCTGGCTGAGGAGATCATTGAGGTGGAGCCTGATGGCCTTGGCGGAGCATCGGTCGTGTGGCGCTGGCGCGCGTTTGATCACCTCGTGCAGGACTTCGACGCGACGAAGCCCGGATTCGGCGTGCCGGCGGACCACCCCGGGCGCCTCGACATCAACTTCCCGGCGGGCGGCGGCGGGCAGAACGGCGATTGGTTGCACTGCAACGGGATCGACTACAACGCTGAGCTCGACCAGATCGTGATCTCGTCCCGTGCCCTGAGCGAAATCTGGGTCATTGACCACGGCACGACCACCCAAGAGGCCGCGGGGTCGACGGGGGGCACCCGCGGGCGCGGTGGAGACCTGCTGTACCGGTGGGGCAACCCCGCAGCCTACGGGCGCGGGACCGCGGCGGATCAAAGGCTTTACGGGCAGCACGACTGCCAGTGGATCGACGAGGGCCTGCCAGGTGCGGGCCACCTGCTCGTCTTCAACAACGGGACCAACCGTCCCGCGGGCGCCTTTTCGAGCGCCGACGAGGTGGTGCCGCCCATCAACGCAGCGGGCACCTACGACCTGGCGCCGCTCCAGTCCTACGGTCCTGCGGCCGCCGTCTGGACCGGTACCCACCCCAACGCCAACTCGTTCTTTTCCACGACGACCTCCGGCTGCCAGCGACTTCCGAACGGGAACACGATGATGGTGGAAGGGGACAGCGGCCTCTTCATCGAAATCGACCCGGCCGGCGCGCTCGTATGGAGCTGGCAGAGCGACCTCGCGGGGGCTGGGTCCGAGCGCACCTTCAAGGGGCGCCGTCTGCCGGGGGGCGTCACTGGCCTCGCCTACTGCGACCCCGCCGTCGCCAATAGCACGGGCGTCCCCGCGACGCTCCACGCCGTGGGCTCATTGGTCGCCGATGAAAATGCCCTCGTGCTCTGGGCCCAGGGCATGCCCTCCGGGACCTTTGGCTTCTTCCTCAACGGATCTAGCTCTGGATCATTCCCGATGGCCGGCGGCAGCGCCGGCACGCTCTGCCTCTCGGGGGACCTCGGCCGCTACGCGAACCCCGCCGAGATCTTCAGCGGCGGAGCCGCAGGCGTCGGTAGCCTTGAGCTCGACCTGACCCGGACGCCTACGCCCTCAGGGCGGGTACCCGCCATGGCCGGCGAGACGTGGTTCTTCCAGTGCTGGTACCGAGACCCCGCCGTCGGAACGTCGAACTTCACCAACGGCGTGCAGATCGATCTTCTGTGAACGGAGAACGCGCGCGGTCCCCGGGAAAAGAGGGCCGCGCGCGTCTTCTTCGTGGTCTCGGGCGCTGACGTCTAGAAGCCCAGGAAAACCGTCGAGAGGAAGGTCGCGATCGGAGCGGCTTCGCGCTGTTCCTCGAGGCCGCCGGTCAGGACGTTGATGGCCTGGAGAAGCTGGTCCCGGGCTTGGGTGTCATAGAAGAGCACGCCGAGGACGCCGCGCTGATCGCGCAGGGCGGCGGTTGCGTCGGCGATGTCGCCCACGATCTGCTGGACCTGGTTGTAGACAGCGGGGTCATTGAAGAGCTTGCCGATCGTCCCGTCAGGGTTCGAGAAGACCTGGATAGCGGCCTGAATGTCGTCCACGATGGAGCCGTCATTGAGGAGACGTGCGATCGTCCCATCGCCCGTGTCGATCTTGGCGGCGGCGGATTTGATGGACTCCGTTGTCGCTTCGATGTTGTCGGCAATCGTCGAGTTGTAGACGAGGGCATTGATGACGCCGTCGCCCTCACGGGCGTCCTTGAGCAGGGTTTGAATATCCGTATTCGTCGCCTCGAGGCCAGTGACGAAACGCTCGATGTCGTCGTACAGCTTGGTGTCGTAGATGAGCTTGCCAATCGTGCCCTGGCCGCTCCGGAGTTCCTCGGTCAGCGCCTCCGTGTTCTCCAATGTGCCTTGGAGGGAGTTGACCGCATTGGAGAACGACGTGGCGGTGTCCTTGTGGTTCAGGAGCAGTCCCAGGGTCCCCTCGGAGCCGTTGAGACTCGCGACGATCTGGTCGATGCCGGCGATGGCCTTGCGCAATGGCTCACGGTTCTCTTCCACCACTTGGCCGAGCGCCGCCAGGACGTCGGGGGCTGAGGAGGCGCGCAGGGGGTCGTCGGTGGAGACTTCGCCTTCCTCGATGCTGCCCGGATCGATGCCGATCTGCACGCCGCCTAGGACCGATGCCGATTCGATGGTGACCTCGTGGTCCCCGAAGAGCTTGATCGGCTCGTCGAGGGAGAGCTCAATCTTGACCCGCTCTGCGCGGGGCCGAGTCATGTCAGGGGTGACGGCCGTGACCTTCCCCCAGCGCACGCCCGCATACAGCACGGGCGAACCCTTCCGCAGACCGCGGGCATCTTCGGTGAACGCTGTCATGACCTGGCTCTCTTTGAAGAGACTGAAGTCGGTCTTGAAGAGCGTGTAGTACGAGAGGATCCCGACCACGGAAAGGAACAGGAGCCCGAGGAGGGTGTGACGGCGAGGAGTCATGGCGGCTTCAGCGGGAAACGGAGCTGCGCGACTCGGGACCGAGGAACTCGATCAGTCGCGGATGGGTGGGGCGAAGGAATTCTTGGGTGGGCTCTTGAACGAGCACCTTGCCTTCGTGGAGGAAGACGACCTCGTCGCACACGGTTTCGATGCACTCGATGCGGTGCTCGACAACCAGGGCGGTGGCGTCTGATTCGTCAGCGATCTCGCGCATGAGCTCGTTGATCGAGCGCGAGATCTCCGGGTCAAGCCCGGCGTTGGGCTCGTCGTAGAGGATGATGTCGGGGTCGGTGATCAGCGCGCGGGCAAGGCCAACGCGCTTCTTCATGCCGCCCGAAATCTCGGAGGGCAGCTTCTCGCCGGCGTCGGGGATTCGAACCATGCTCAGCTTCTCGGCCACGAGATGTTCGATCTCATCGGCGCCGAGCTTGCTGTTTTCCTTCAGGGGGAGTGACAGGTTCTCAGCGACCGTGAGCCAGTTGATGAGAGCGCCCTCTTGGAAGACGTAGCCCATGCGCTTTCGGAGCTCGCCCAATTCATGCTTGGTGAGGTCCGGAACATTGCGCCCTTCCACTTCGACGCGGCCCTTGTCCGGGGTCAAGAGCCCGATCACGTGGCGCAAACTGACCGACTTGCCGGTGCCCGAGCCGCCCATGATTCCGAGGACCTTGCCACGCTTCACGTCGAAGGACAGGCCGCGCAGGATGTGGTGGCTGCCGAAGGACTTGTAAACGTCGTCAAAGCGAATGATGACGTCGTTGTCGCCCGTCTTGGTCGGCTCCGGTGCCTGGCGCTCTTCCGTCTCCGGCGCGCTGATGTCGTGCTCGCTCATCGGTACAGGAAGTAGGTCAGGAAGTAGTTCGCGATGATGACGGCGATGATCGAGTCGCGCACCGCCCGACTCGTGGCCCGGCCGACGCCGAGGGCGCCGCCGCGGGCTTCGAGGCCCGACGCGCAGGAGATCACCGAGATGATCGCGCCGAAGACAAAGGCCTTTAGAAGGCCCGCATAGACGTCCATCGGGAGCGGGATCAGCCCGCCCTTTTCCTGGAGCGCCTCGAAGGCGGTCGTCGTGTACTGCGACCATCCCACGCCTAGCTGGCTTGTGGCGACGATGCCGCCACCGAAGATGCCGATGGCATCACAGAGCACCGTCAGCGTGGGGGCGATCACCATCAGCGCAGCCACGCGCGGGACCACCAGGAACGAGGTCCGGTCGATGGACATCACCTCGAGTGCTGCGAGCTCATCGGACACGGACATCGTGCCGAGCTCTGCTGCGAGGGCGCTGCCCGTGGTGGCGGCGAGGACGATGGCTGTGATGAACGGGCCCATCTCACGCGTCATGCTCGCGGCGACGATCGTGCCGATCTGATCTTCCTGGCCGAACTTCGCGAGCTCAATGCCCGTTTGGAGAGCCACGATCATGCCCATGAAGAGCCCGACGAGCAGCACCACGTGCAGGTTTTGGATCCCTGCCTGGTAGAGCTGTTCGAGGAGCCAGCGCAGGCGCTTCGGGAGGTGATGGACGCGTCTCGCTGCGGCGAAGGCGAGGTCGAGGCGGGAGCCGACGTTGGTCACGGCGGCGCGGAAGCCGTCGAGTTGCCACGCCACGTAGATCACGCCTGCCACGAACATGATCGGCAGGGCGTCCGGCAGCCAAGCGGGCGCCCAGGCGGGAGGGTCTCCCAGCAAGAGCGCCATCGAGTGGATGAGGGTGGTCATGGATCAGGGCGCTTGGCCGGGCGCGGTGCCTTCTGGGGGAGCCGACTCGAAAGCTGCGAGGGGGCTTGGGTCGAGCGGCGAGGGCGCGGGACGTTCTGTTGAGATCGGGGGAGGGACGGACGAGGGCGTCCTTTGGATGGGCCAGCCGGGGCCGGGGAAGGCGGGGCGCAGGAGCGAGAAGCCGCGGCCCTCGACTGTTCGGTATCGGATGAGCCCGAAGAGCCAGGAGCGTTCCTGCGTCTTCGCGCCGGCGCGCGTGTAGTCCCTTGCGCTCCAGAGGGCGCTCAGTGACCGGCGATCTTCATCCGCGTCTTTCTCGCGGCGCCAGAGGCCCAGGATCGAACGGGACCGGACCACGTCGCCGCGGCGCTTGCGCCCGTAGATTTCCCAGAGCCAAGCGTAGTGCTCGTCAATGAAGGAAAGCTCCTGGAACGGGTTCAGGTCGATGACATGGAGGTCGCTGGAATCGGGGCCCTTGGCGACCTTGCCCAGGGGCCAGATCTTGCGCCAGCGCTTGGTGCCCATGGGCTCGTCCTGGGGGATCACGTCGCCGCCTAGCACCAGCGGGCGGCGCTCGCGCGTGTAGCTTCGCCAGAACGGGAGTACGTTGAGGGAGTCCTTCGTGCCGTCGGGATAGGTCTCGTGTCGGCGGTTGATGATGGGCCAGGCGTACCAGCGCGAGCGCAGGCCATCGCCCTCGTAGAACGAATAGAACGGCCACACGCGCTTGCGCACCGCGCGGTTTTCATCGCCGCCCTGGAACCTAACCAGGGGCCACGGGCCGTCCCACGCCCAGAACCCGGTCTCTGGATCGGTGGTGCGCCCAAAGAACGGCCATAACACGGTGGTTTGTGTGCCGGGGCCGCGGCGCGAGCGACCGAGGAGCGGCCAGAGCATCCACGATTTCTGTTGTTGCTCCTCAGAGTACTGAAGCCCGTTGCGCTGCAAATGCAGCAACGGCCAAGCGGCGAACCATCGGTCGTATCGACCTTTCCACGAGTTGTGTCCCACCAAGGGCCAGGCCCGCCAGGCAGGCCCACCGGTTCCCCGCGAGAAGGAGAAGAACGGGAAGAGGAAGTGATTGGTCGTGCGGCCGTAGCGCTGGATCTGAAACCAGAGGGGGAACAGCAAGAACCGGCCACGATCGAGGGACAGGAACTTCTCGACGACGCCGTAGACCGGAAAGAAGGCGCGCTGGACACGGCCATCCTCGTGGGAGGCCCAGTAGATGCCGGGCAGGATCAAGAGGGACCAGGTCTGGAATCCGCTGGCCTCGCGCTTGGTCTGGTAGCGGGCGAAGGGCAGGAGCTGCGCGACACGCGAACCGGTGCTCGCATCGTCTCGGCTGAATCCGAGTGGGGGCAGGAACCACGCGAAGCGGTCGCCGTTGTCGTCGTAGCGATTGGACACGATCGGCCGGACAGCCCAATAGTCGCGGTCTCCCGTGGCGGGGTCACGCCGCGTAAGGACCATGCCGCCAAGCGCCTCGATCTCATTTGCGTCGTCAGCTGCGGAGTGCGACGAGAAGAGGGGGGCGAGGTTGCGTTCGGTACCCGGCCCAGCGCAGGCGGCCAGGCTCAGCCAAACCGAGGCGAGCAGGCACCACAGCAGGGGACCGCCAGGGGGGCCCGGGCATGGGGGTGGCGGCGAGCCGGCAGGTGTGGAGCGGCTGG
>CAJXRJ010000288.1 GCA_913058555.1 uncultured bacterium | reverse complement strand
GAGATCATGCCTAGTCTCGTGGGCTCGGAGATGTGTATAAGAGACAGGGTCACAGGGATGCTAGTGGCGCTCGTCGGGTCCCATTGGATGATGGCGACCATCGACCGCATCTACGCGGGGCAAGGCTGGCGCCTCTGGGCCCTCTGGGTCGGCTCGATGTGCGTATGGGCCTTAGGCATGGGGCTGTGGGCCGTAGCGGCCCGCGGATGCCTACGATCAGGACCCATGCTCCGCCAGGCCGGGCCTCCACTGGTCCTGGCGGTGGTGGAAACCTGGAATCCTGCGATCCTTCCCATTCATGTTGGCCTTCCCTGCACGCAGTACCCCACCCTGATTCAAGTCGCTGAGCTCGGAGGTGTTGCGGCGGTCTCCGCGGTGGCTATGGGCTTAAATTGCCTGCTCCTGCGACTATTGCAGTGCCTCCGCGGCGGCGCCATGCCAGTCGGTTTGCTGTGTGCGCTTGCCGGGATCCTTGGGGCATCGAGTCTTCGACTAGATTGGGTCGAGCATGCCCAGGACGGTTCCGATCGCGTTCGAATCGGAATGGTGCAGCCAGAGGTCGGAGTCATCCGTCGCGCTGATGCAGAGCTGAGCGCGGCGACACGGACTCGTTGGATTCGCCGGGCGACGGAGCGGCTCGCGGCCAATGGCGCCGAGGCTGTGATCTGGCCTGAGGGAGCATGGCCTCTTCTGATGGACCGAGATCGGGCGTCGGATTTTCCTAGTGCTCACCCTTGGCGGGTGTTGCCACCGTCGGGGACCTGCGCGGTGCTAGTCGGGGCACTTACCGATGGGAGTGATGGGAGGAGATTCAACAGCGCGGTTCCATTCCAAAAGAATGGTCAGATAGGCACTCCCTACCACAAGCGCGCGCTCTTCCGGATCGGCGAAACTGGACTGTTGGACCGCATGCTTGCCCTCACAGGCGTCACGCGTGATGAGCTCCTCGTTGATCTGCCGCTCGTAGAGCCTGGGGATGGGGATCGAGTGATCCAGCTGGGTACTCTTCGGGTCGCGCCCGTCATCTGCAACGAGGAGATACGTCCCTTATCTACAGGATGGCATGGGGCAGGGCCGCCCGACATTCTCGCCGGTCTTTCCAGTGTGTCCTGGTTCGGCGGCGCGGAATCTTCGCGGCAGCAGGCGGCCCATGCCGCTTTCCGGGCTGTGGAATCGAGACGTGCTTTCGTTCGAGCGTCGAGCGACTACGGTTCGGGGTGGATCGATGGTTCAGGGCATCACCGTGATCGGCTGGCAGTTGACTCAAGTCGAGGGGGGCGAGGGCAGGTCCTTCTCGCGGATGTTCCGGTCCTTACGATTCGGTCGGCCCATAGACTCTTCGCGCCCGTCTTTCCGTGGCTATGCCTTTGCCTGCTGTTGGCCGGTCGGCTTCTAGCGGTGGAAGAGCGGCAGGGAATCGTCCGGTAGGACGAGGAAGAGCACGTTGCAGGCCGTGGCGTATACGGAGCCGTAGCGGCCTACGACGCGGCGCCCTTGGCTGTAGCGCACATCGTTCCATTCACCGCTCGGTTCCTGGAGCCGGATCATGTTCTCCATGATCGGTTCCGCCCAGCGCCTGTAGTGTTTGGTGTCGCGATGGTTCCAGAGCGCTTGGCTCAGGTAGAAGCGCTCGTAGTACGGGAACGCTGCCTCGTTGCCCTCGGGCTCGTCCTCGCGGATGAGGAGCTCGCGCCAGACGTAGTCGTAGCCCTCTTGAATGCGTGGCCCTTCGTAGATGCCGCTGGCTTGCAACGTGGCGAGGCCCGCGGCAGTGAGGGCGATGGAGGTGTTCGGGTCGTTCAAGCCGTACCGAAAACCGCCCAGCTTGAGGGACGCTTTGGGGGCGCTGGCCTGGGAGCGCTCCATCACCTGGAGGCGCTTCATGTAATCAACGGCGCGCTTTACCACGCTCCCATCGACCCGAATGCCGACGTCCTTCGCGGCCCGGAGAGCCTGTACAAGGGAGACGGTGACAGAGCCCTCGTGCTGCAGCGTTGCGAACGGATCGTAGTACCAGCCGCCCTCGGATCCCTGGCTCTGTTCGATGCGCTTGACCGCGCTGACGAGGGCCGCCTCGATCCGCTTGCCGAGGCCTGAGCGGGGGGACATCGTGTAGGCCTGGGCCAGGGCCAGCGTCGCAAGTCCGTGACCGTGGGTACGCGAGATCGAATCTTCGCGGTCCTCGATGTAACCCGGGTAGCGGTCGCTCGAGCGGTGCGTGTTGGCGAGCAAGTACTCGATCGCGCGGCTCACGTTTTCCTGGTACGGGCCGCGCGTGGGGGTCGAGCCACCGGACATCCATGCGAGCGCGGCGAGGGACGTCACGGCCAAGGGGGCGCGCTCGTCTTTGCCTGCATCGCCCACTTCCACGGAGCCGTCCCGCGAACCCTGGCGAGTGCTCAGCCATCGCAGACCCCGTTCAATCGCCGCGAGACGCTCGCCGGCGCCCGAAGCGGGGTAGGGGACACTGTCCTCTGTGAGCGCCGACTCTTGGGCCGTCCTAGCCAGGCCCCCCGGGCCGCCGGCCCCTGGTCGGCTATCCAGCCGGCTCGCGGAGCCCGGCACGGCCACGCGGGGGGAATCGACGCGCCATGGCTGGCCATCCGCCCCGCGGGCGGTCGACGTGACCGCGAAGGCGGCGCACGCGAGCACGCCACCGATCCCCAGCCGTCGTCCGAGATTCGACGCTCGTTTGATCAACGTCCCGAGCGGCGATTCAAGCGCTTGTAGTAGGAGTCCACCCAGCCGCGGTAGCGTGCTGGAACGTCGTCGCTGACGCCGTTCTCAAACACCTTGCGGAGGTGAACGGGCAGATCGCCCCACTCTTCGTTCCCTTGGGCGTTGGCGGGGTCGCCCTTCTCACCCTCGGGCGGGGTCTTGGACTTGCCGTCCTTACCGCCCTCGGTTTCCTTGTCGCCCTTGGGCTGATCGCCGTTCTTCGGCTCGTTGCCGTCCTGGGGCTCCTGGCCCTCTTGACCTTCTTGCTCGCCCTCCTCTTTGCCTTTCGATTCTTGCTCGGGGCCCGTTTCCCCTTTGTCTTCTTTGCGACTGCCCGGGGAGGTCTGACCCTGCTGTGGGCTCGGCTGCCCGGACTGGGGCTTGCCGCTGGGCTTGCCGCCGCTGCTTGAGCTGCTGCTTTCGTTCTGCTCCGCCAGTTTCAGGATGCGGCCGATTTCTTCGCTCGCCGCCGAGCTCTGGCGGCGCGTGGCTTCGAGGAGACGCGCCATGTCATTGGACGCCTGGGTCGCTTGGGCTTCGGCGCCGCGGATCAGTTCGTCGATGCGCGCGGATCCGATATCGCTCGCGCCGCCTGTGTTGCCGCTGCTCGCTTCGAAGAGAAGCTCGGTGACGCGATCGAGGCGCTTCTCGACCGTCATGAACAGCTCGGCCATCTCTTCGTTGTTGGCGCCCGGTGCGGGCGGCGCTTCGAAGGGATTGAGATCCTCGATGTCCGTCTCGTCGATTTTCTTCTCGGGCTTCTTCTCGCCCTCCTGTGGCTTGCCTTCCTGCTTCGACTCTTGGTCCTTCTTGGCGCCCTCTTGGGCCACCGTCGCGGACGCGAGGCCAGGGGACACCCAGAGCATCAAGCCCACGAGACCGGACACAAACAGCATCCGGTCGAGGGGGCGGGGGCCGCCGCGATCGTTCTTGTTACTGCAGTTCATCATCTCACTTGCCTCCTTCGCTTTCCGATTCGGCGGGCTCGTCTTCGGCGCCGCCTTGACCTTCTACGCTACCGTCGTCCCCGATGCCGAGCCGTTGACGCATCTTCTTGAAGAGGATGCCGATCCGCTCGTTCTGGCTCGCGAGGCGCGTCAGGTCGCGCTTCAGGAGTGGGCCGATGTCTGCGTCCTTTTCGAGGAGCTCGGGGTGCAGCTCAAAGAGCTGTTGCACCCGTGCTTGGAGGTCTTTCTCCATGCGGTCGAGCAGCTTGAGCTCAGCGATGTCGGGCACCAGCGGCTCCTCCTGGTTGCCTTCTTCACCAGGGGGCTGCTGTTCCTCGCCTTCTCCCTCCTCCTCTTCCTTCTTTTGCTCTTCCTCTGCGCGGCGCTCAAGCTCATCGCTGAGGGCGTCGCCGAGCCACAGGAGACCCGTATCGATGTCCTCCTGGAGAGCCTGCGTGCGGATGCCTGAGTCATAGTCGCCCGCGTCACCGAGGTCCCGCGCGACGCGCTTGAGATCCCGGCTGGCACGGTCGAGTATCTCGGCGAACACAAGCGAGCCCTCCTTCGTGATGGCCTCGACCATGGCGTCGATCCTGCCGCCGAGCGTCTCCTCTTCCCGCGCAATCTTGCGCAGGCGGATCCTCTCTGAACGGCTCGGGCCCTTGCCGCGGCGGCGCGACTGGTCGAGCTCAAGGGTGTCCGCCATTTGGATCTGGTGCAGGCCGCGGATCTCCGCCACCTCTTCCGCAATCTTGAAAAGCAGCTCCTCTTGGCGCAGGGCTTCGTACTTATCCTCTTCCTCCTCGAGCTCTTCGAGGGCCTCTTCGATCTTGCGCTCGGTTTCCTCTTCGCGATCTTCCGCTTCGTCGAGGTCCCCTTCGTCCAGGGCTTGCTCCGCTTGATCGGCGCTTTCCGCAGCCTCCTCGAGCGCGCCGCTGGGGGACTGCAAGCCCTCGCGCTCTTGGTTGAGACGCGCAAGCTCAAGCAGTTGCTCCTTGACCTCACGCTGGCGTTCCTCGATGGCCTCGGCGCGTTCCTTTTGCTCTTGGGTTTGGGGCTGCGCTCCCTCAGCCGCGGCACGCGCGGCGTCTTCCAAGGCGTCGAGGGCTTCCCGTTGCGCCTGGGCCGACTGGCTCTGGCCGGTGGGGGACTCCATCGCTTCGGAGGCGCGTTCCATGGCCTCCGCAGCTTCTTGCAGAGCCTCCTGGGTGGCCTGGGAAGCGCTCGGCTCCATGGCCGCCTGCTCCGCGGCGTCCCGTGCCGCTTCGGTGCGCTCCTTCAGATCGTCCTGGGCGTCGCGCGCTTCGTCCTGTGCTTCTTCGCTCGCGCCGTCTTGGGCGTTCTCGATGGCCTCGGCCAGGGCGTCGCGTGCGGCTTCCAGCTGCTCGGCCGCTTCTTGAGCGGCTTCCTCTGCGGCGGCCTGCGCTTCCTGGGCTCGCTGTTGCGCTTGCTCCTGGGCTTCCTGCGGGGAGCCCTGCTGGCCCGGCCTTTGTTGTCCCGGATCCTGGGGCTCAGAGCCCGGCTGGGGCTGCGAACCCTGTTGGGGTTGAGAACCCTCCTGCGGCTGGGAACCGGGCACGGGCTCAGAGCCTGGCTCGGGCGAACCACTCTGCGGTTCGGACCCCTCTTGGGGCGACCCCGACGGCGGCTGCTCCTGCTGGGCCTGTGCTTCAGCGGCTCGGCCAGCCTCTGCGGCGGCGCGGGCGGCTTCTTCTGCGGCGGCGGCGGCGCGCTCCATTGCGGCTTGGGCGGCTTCGATCGCCTCGGCCGCCTCGGTGGCACCCGGCATCGGCTCGGTGGGGGATTGGCCACCCTCCTCGCCTTCGGCGGCCTTGCGTGCGTCCCGCGCAAGGCGTTCTGCCTCGCGCGCAGCGCTCCTCTGGCTCGCTTCGATGTCGTCCGCCTGCTTGGCCGTACGGCCAAGGGCGCGGTCGAGGGTCTCGAGGGCTTCCGCCGTGGCTTCGCGGGCGTCCTCTGCTTGGGCCTGGGCCTCTTCGGCTGCGGCTTCTCGCACGGACTCTTCGGCCCCTTCGCTCGTGGCTTGGGCCTCAGCGGCCTCCCTGGCAGTGTTCGCGTTCTGGGCTTTCTCAAGGGCCTCGGCGACAGCTGCGGCGAAGTCCTCGGTTTGCTCGCGCCCCGCTTGGGCAGCGTCCTGGGCGAGGGCCTCCGCCTCGGACTTCACGTCCGCCCGTGCCGCCTCGGCGGCACTGCGCTTCTCGGCGGCGGCGTCAGCGACGCGTTCGCTCGCGGCCTGTGCGGCCTCCGCGGCTTGGGCTGCGGCCTGGGTGGCCTCGGGGGTCTCTTCGCGGGAAGCCTTGGCCATGGCGTCAGCGGCCGCGCGCACCTCGGCGGCAACCGCTTCGAGCTCGGCGTCTTGCGTGATCGCCGCCCGGCGTTCAAGGGCGTCACCTAGTTCATCGAGATCCTCCGCCGCGTCCGCCGCCGACGCCTTGGTCTCAGCGGGAGAGGCGCCCTTGGGCGCCGCCTTGGCGGCTGCTTGGCTCAACGCCTCCTTGGCGCTATCAAGTTCCGCGGCGCGTGCCTCGTTCGCCTGGGCTTGGGCGAGGGCTGGACGCATGGACTCGAGGGCCGCGCGATCCGCAGCATTGGCCCGTGCCAAGGCTTCAGCGCGCTCGCGTTGTTCTTTCGCGAGGGCATCTAGCTCTTCCATGAGCCGCTCGGCTCCGGCGAGACCTGAGTCCCGCGTGCGCTGCTCCGTTTCACGCAAAAGCTCTCGCTGCTCGGCGATGGCGCGTTCGATCGACTCCTGGACGGCGCGTTGTTCGTCGGTGCTGGAGTCCTCGCGCAGTTGCTGGGTGTCCTCCTTGATGGACTTCTCCTCGCGATCGAGGTCCGACAAGGCCTCCTTGATCTCGCGCAGGTCCGATAGCTCCTTCTCCACATCGGCGCTCTTCTCGCGATCCTCGAGCACCTCGATGAGGCGCACGATGCGCCTCGCGACAAGCTCCTGCTCTTCCAGCGCGGCGAGTAGGCGACCTGCGGTGATGTCTTCGCTGGAGCTGCTCATGAGCTCCTCGACGGTGCGGCCGCCGGTGTCTTCGGGACGCTCGTCCAGGATCTCCATCGCGCGGCGCAGGAGCGCGGCTGCGCCCGGGCGGCCGTCCGCTTCATAGCGCGGGGCGATCGCCGCAATCTTGGAGCGCAGCTCGCGGATCTTCCGCTGCATGCGGATCTGCTCCTTGGCGAGGGTGCGGACCTCTTTCGACACGTCCTCTTGGGAGAACGCCGTGACGATCGTCACGGGGAGAGCTGCGGCGCGGTTCACAGGAGATGCCGCGGCTCGAGGGACACCCGATGCCAGGCCGGGCCCCATGGCCGCCAAGAGAGTCAGGAAGAGCGTCTTTCTCATTTGCCGGGCTCCGATACGTTTTGGGACTGAGCTTGCTTGCGCGTTCGCTCGGTCAGGTTCTTGTGCCCGCTCAAGATCTCGCGGGCGAGGGCCTGGATCGACTGCATGCTGTCCCATTCGTTCAGCTCGAGGGCGAGCTGCTCGAGGGCCAGTTGCAGTTCCAGCATCCGGGATGTGGACACAGCGAGGGCTTTGCGGCTTGCGTCGATGCCTTCGGCGGCCCGAACGGCTTCGAGGCTTTCGATCCATGAGCCTGCACGGTCCATCGAGGCCACGAGGGCCAACGAAACGACGCGGACAAGGTCGCCCGCGCGCTCCGGCTGGCCCAGTTGGCCGGCGCGCAGTTCGTCCGACAGCGTGCGCCAAGCGGCGATTTGGAACGCGCGGTCCGCGGACCCCGACGTCAATTCGAAGAGCCGCGTTTCAAGGGCGCCCGAGCGGCCGTCGAGGCGCGAGTAAATCATGCTCGACGCAATGGCCGAAAGGTCGCGGGCCACCGCCTCCAAGTCTCCTTGGATGCGGCGCGCGTCGTTGATCGATCCGACGAGTCGCGCGGGCTCGGGCACCTCCGCCTCGTCACCAGCCATCGCGGCCGAGAAGCTATCGAGCATCACGGCCGATTTGTCGAGCCGCGAACTCACGGTCGTCACGTCCGCGGACGCCCGACCTAGCCCGTCCCGTTGGCGGCGCAGGAACTCGTCGGCGGACACCAGTCGCAGTCGAATGGGGGCGCCGAGGCTCTCGTTCGGGGAGGGGACACGGGCGTCGGCTCCCCGGGCTTGGAGCACGATGGTCGCCGCTGCGGGGGTCTCGCCGCCGGGGAATAGCTGGGCAATCTCCACAAGGTAGGCGCCGAGCTTCTGGGACTGGAGCCTTGAAGAGCGGAAGCCGCGGCCCGTGCCGGCTGTTCCTGTGGATGTGCCCGTGGGAGCCGGAACGTCTTTGGCCTCGAGATCGATGCTCAGGAGCAGGGCCTCCGATTGACCATCCGTGAGGGTGAGCCCCATGGTGGCCAGGCCGAAGTCGTCCTTCGCCAGCAGGCGGACGGGCACAGCGCCCGTGCCCACCACTTCCAGGTCCGCACGGCCCGGGTCAAGCATGACCAGGTCCGGTGCCCTGTCGGGTACGACCTCGATGCCGAAGAGCGCGGGGTCAGGGTTCTGGAGTCCGCTCGGGTCCCGCAGCTGAAACTGGAACCGCATGGACTCCGAGGCGACCTGGGCGAATCCGAGCCCCATGGGCATGGCCGGCTTCTCGCCTACGTTGGCATCGGAGTTTGCCTGCGCCACGGGATAGGGGAGCGGCGACAGCGTGATGCTGTCGTTGTCGGGGAACGTGTTCGCGGTGCCCGTGGCGTCGACGGGGTCCGTGAGGATGTGCACGCTGACGCGCGATCCCTCGAGGACGCTAACGGTCGAATCCTCGACGACCCGGGCGGGCAGCCCTGAATACGCGGGCGGCTCGACGGCGAACGCGAGCCCCGTGAGGTCGGGCGGTTGCAGGACTTGGATCTCGATGCGCGGCACGCCGCGGCGGTCGTCGCCGCCGGTGAGGCGCACCGTCATGTCCTCTTGCACGGAAGGCAGCAGCGTGCGGAAAGTGTCCCCACCGTTCGATCCGATATCGACCACGGCGCCGCTGTCAAAGGTGAGGGTGACGAACTCGGGGATGTCGCCGTCGGCCCTGGCAAAGATGGGCACGTCGCTTCCGCGGGCGGCGCGCACGAGGATGACGTCGGGCGCCGAGTTGTCCACATCAAGGCCGCCTGAGTCCGCGGGCACGGTCACGATCAGGGTCGTGGCCCGGGGCCATGCCACGTTCTGTCCGACCTGTCTCTT
>CAJXRJ010000287.1 GCA_913058555.1 uncultured bacterium | reverse complement strand
CCCCCCCCTCGCCCGGAGCCGGTCCCATGCGCCCTCTTTCCCTCCTTGGCCCGCTCCTTGCGTTGGCCCTCTGCGCCCTCGCGTCCGGAGCGCAGGAACGCCGGTTGCGCATTGTGGACGCTGGGACCGGCCAGCCAATCGAAGGTGCCACCGCGGACCGCGTCCCGGAGAGTGTCGCTCCGATCTGGGGGCGGTACTGGTCAACGGCCTCGGGGGTCTCAGACGAGAAGGGGCTTGTGTCGCTTCCCAGCCGAGAGCCCGAGGGCCGGGAGTCTTGGCTCATCGTTCGGGCCGAGGGCTACGCGCCCTTTGGGAACAGCGGCCTAGACCAGGCGTCGTCTGGGGTGGGAGAGATCCGACTCTGGCCCGTCGCCCCTGCCCAGGTTCGTGTTCTCGACTATCGGGGCCGACCCATCCCCATGGTGCACCTCGGTGTGGCCGTGGGCTACGGCACCACTCCGGACGTGGCAAGCGCCGTCACCGACCATGAAGGGCGCGCCACACTTCACGCGGTCGGCAAAGAGGGTTGGGACGTGGCCAATGTCTACCCGGTCGCCTCTGACGTGTTGTGCCACGAACTGGCGATCAACTGGAAGAAGGCGATCAAGGGCCCACTCGACGTGATGGCTGCCCCCGGGTCGACGCTGCACGGGAGGGTCTTCGGACCATTTGGCAAGCCGGCCGAGGGCCTCGTGGTTGGCGGCGCCGAGACCAGTCGCGGGCCGTTCGCCGTCACGGATGCCGCCGGTCGATTCCGGCTCACGGGCGTCGACCCGCTCGGCGCGGATTGCGTGGTCGTATGGGGTAAGGACCAACGCGCAGCCGGCTTCTTCTACGGCGCCATGCCTGGCACCGAGCGGATACTGCGCTTGCCCGACAATTGGACGATCGAGGAGCGTCAAGGCCCCGAGTCGACCTTGGAATTCAACATCAACGTCGTGGGCTACCGCTCGGAGGGCCAAGCTCTCTGGCCTGGGAAGGTCCCGGTCACCCTGTGGGATCCAGCGACGGGCTGGATGACCCGCGATTGGGTCTCGCCAGGGGAGACCTTGAGCGCCAGCGTGGTGGCGGGGCGGTACATGGTCCGCATCGGCGGCGAATCGTCTCCCTTCTCCGCCGTCACCCAAGGCCCGTTCGACCTGCTCGCCAGAGAGACTCTTGAGATCTCAGAGGTCCTGCCACCCATCGAAGCCAGGCGACTGGTGCTCCACGACATTGGAATGGCTGAACACCTTGTGCTCGTTCACTCCGACGGAACGCAGGTCACCATTCCGATCCAGGAGTGGTTGAAGCCGGGCGACGGCCGTGTGGAGGGCAGCGTGACCGGCATCATCGACCCCTTCGTCATGCCAGCATCCATCCCCGGCCTTTGGGTCAGGACGGGGGGCGAGGGAACGGACTCGATCTCGTTCGCCTTCGACCCGCCCCCGGCCAATGAGATCCCGCTCGAGATCCACGCGCGGCCGCGCTAGGGAACGGACACCTCTACCATCGCCGGCGGTCCCGCTGCCCGAGACCGGCCCACCGCACGCACGGCGACCTGCGCAGGAGGCGCGGCCCACGCCCAGGCCTTTGCAGTCCCAGGGAGAATCGCCGTGTCCCAATCGCCGCCTTGCTCCCATTGAACGATCCAATGGCGCACCACGTCCTTGGCTCTGCCGGGCCGGAAGGACACCCCACCGGGCTCTAACGTCACCCGCGGTTCCGCTGGGGCCCTTCCGCTGAGCCATGGCGATGGCGGGATCAATGCGGCCCCGGCGAACACGTCTTTCCCCAGGCGCGCGCCCAGCTCGGAGCTCTCCCCCATGAGATGTCGCATGCTGAAGAAACACACTCCCGGGGAACCTGGCTCCATCGCCCGCTCAATCAAGATCTGCCCCGCAAGCTCCGTGGCGCCCGCCTCCCCCTTCATGCGGCTAATCGCAAGCCCCGGCCATAGGTGCCGCGCCTTCGGATTGTGCGCTCCCCACCACCCAAGCAGGCGTGGGAAGCTCTGGGCTGTCCTCGCGATCGGCCAATAAAGCTGGGGCGTGAAGTAGTCGACCCAGCCCTCCTCGAGCCACTTCTTCGCGTCGGCGTAGAGCGCATCGTACTGATCGAGGCCGCGGATTCCCTCGGGGTGATCGGGGCGCCAGATGCCAAACGGGCTGATGCCAAACTCCACCCATGGCTTCGCGTCCTTGATGCCCCGGTAGACCGACTCCACAAACCCGTCAACGGACGCGCGCCGCCAATCGCCCCGGGACAAATCGCCGCCATCCCGCACGTAGGCATCCCAACTGTTCCCGTCCGGAAAGTCCTTGCCGTCGTGATAGCTCGCGTAGGGATAGAAGTAGTCGTCGAAGTGCACGCCGTCGATGTCGTAGCGCTCGACCACGTCCAAGACGACCCTCAAGGAGTGCTCCTGCACGTCGGGGAGAGAGGGGTCGAGCCACCGATACCCGCGGCTTCCGAGCGTCACGGCCAACTCCGGCCGCTGGTTCAAGATCGAAGACTCCGCCGCCGGCCCTGGCCGGCCGGGGTGGGCCGCGCGGTAGGGATTGAACCAGGCGTGCAGCTCGAGCCCGCGCCGGTGCGACTCTTCAACCCAGAAGGCCAATGGGTCGTAAAGCGGCTCCGGTGGTGCGCCCTCCTTGCCCGTGAGGTACGCCGACCACGGTTCGAGGTCTGACCCATAGAGTGCATCGCAGTGGGGCCGCACCTGCAGGACCACCGCGTTCATGTTCAGCTCCGCTAGGCGATCGAGCATCGCGATGGCCTCGGCCTTCTGTACATCGGCGGGCAGGCCCGGCTTCGACGGCCAGTCGATGTTCGTGACCGTCGCAACCCAGGCGGCCCGGAACTCCCGATCAGGCTCGGGGAGGCCCCAGTCCTCCGCGGGCGCATTCGAGCGGCACCCAACAGAAAAGAGGAGAGTGCACGTTGTCGCCGCGGTCCTAGCCAATGCCGTCATGCACACGATCGTACGGAATTCGGGCGGGAGCCAGCGGCACCCGAACATTCCGGGGGCCGAAGCCACTACGATCCCGAGCTGCCCATGCGCCCGCCCAAGAAGCACCTCATCTTTGTCCACGGACGCTCCACGAAGCCGGCCGAGAAGGAAAAGGAACGTCTCGTGCGCACCGCCCTCCTGAGGGGCATCGAGCGCACAGACCCTGAATCCGCCGATCAGATTCGCAGCGGCCACGTGCGCTTTACCATGGCGTACTTCGGAGACGTCAACAACCGCATCATGCGGCGCAGCGGCACGCGCCCGTGGAAGTGGATGACGAAGAAGGACCCCGACCACGGGAACGCGCTCTGCGAAGACGGAATCTACTACGACGATTCCCTCAGGGAAGCCCTCGGCCGGCCCAGCGACGCCTTCACCAAGACGGACTACAAGCGTTGGCTTGGGGACGTCAAGGACATGCGTATCGCGGACGATGTCGCCCGCATCGTGAGCGGCGTCGCGTCATTCTTCGGCCTGTCGGATGAGTTCATGGAGCGCGGTGGCGCCGACATGGTGGCGTACCTGACGCGCCGAACCGTCGCCTCCGAGGTCCGCACGCGCCTTCAGGAGCCCCTCAAGCTTGCGCTACGGTCGGGTGAGGACGTGTGCCTCATGTCCCACTCGATGGGCTGCATCGTGGCCTACGACGTGCTCTGGAAGTTCTCACGCATGAGCGAGTACCGCGAGCTCCGTGGCGCCAAGGTGCCGCTGTGGCTCACCCTCGGGAACCCTCTTGGGGAACCCGGCGTCCGCAAGAACCTCTATGACGCACGTGAGCCCGAGGACAGCCAGTTCCCCGAGGACATCGTCGACACGTGGGTCAACATGTCCGCCTACGACGACTTCATCTGCCACGACGCGACCATGGCGGACGACTTCCGCGACATGGTTCGGCGCGGCTACATTCGGCGCATCCACGACCGGCCGAAGATCTACTCCTTTTGGCGTGGCGGCCGCGGCGCGAATCCCCACAAGCTGTACGGCTACCTAAACCACCCCGACGTGGGCGCCGAGATCGCGGCGTGGATTCGAAGCGAGCGCCCCCGCTCATGATCCCCGAGCGTCCGAAGTTCGCGAACGCCTGGATCAGCGGCGCCTCGAGCGGCCTCGGCCGGGCCATCGCCATCGAACTGGCACGCCGCGGGTCGTTCGTGCACCTGTTCGCCCGTGGTGTGGATGGCCTCGAAGAGACGCTACGCCAGGTCGAAGCCGCCGGCAGCTCCGGCTTGATTCACACCGGAGACGTCACGGACCACGGGCGGCTCGAAGAGTCGCTGCGCCTTTCGGACGAGCACTCCATGGACGGGCTCGATCTCGTGATCGCTGGCGCCGGCGTATCGGAAGCCGGACTCCCCCCTGAGATGCCCCAGCACGAGGTCTCCGCCCGCATCTTCGACGTGAATCTCACCGCCGCCGCGCGCGCCGTCGACATCGGTATCAACCTGATGAAGCGCCGCGGTCGCGGCACGGTCTCGGCCATCACCAGTCTGGCCGGACTCCGCGCCATAGGCGCCGCTCCGGCCTACTCAGCGAGCAAAGTGGCCCTTGTTGCCTACCTGCGGGCCCGCCAGAGCAGCGCTTTGGATAGCGGCCTGCGCCTTGTCGATATCCGGCCGGGCTTCGTGCGCACGCCCATGACGGACCGCAACGAATTTCATATGCCGTTCCTCCTCGAACCCGAGGACGCGGCACGGCGAAGCGTCCGTGGGCTTGAGCGGGGGTCACCGGCTGTGAGCTACCCACGCCGCCTCGCGTGGCCCATGGCGCTGTGCGCCAAGGCCGTGCCCGAGTTCGTTTGGCGACGGGTCACGCGCAAGTAGGCGCCTGACACCGCTGCCGGCGGGTGACTTTCGGGATAGCGGGGCCCGCATCAGCACTTTGGCGCGGGAAAGTTCGGCCATGGGCGGTGTACCGCCGAAGGCCGCCGCAGCCATGTTGGTGGAAGCACTTTGATCCGTGCCCACCCAGGACCATTTCGAGAAGCGCCTCGCGGGCGGACCCCTGAGGCCATTTTCGAGGGGTCCTTTGAACCGGAATAGGAGGTTGGGAGATCCCTGTGGGTACGGGATGACAATTCATCCGTTTTGGGTTCTCCTCAAGCTTGTCCACGCTCCATTCGCCGACATCAAGTGACCAACACCATCCACATCGCCGCGACGGGGTGCTACCTGCCCCCGGTCGTCATGAGCAACGAAGAGCTCATCGAGCGCTTCGGGCTCGACGTGGACGCGAAGTGGATCGAGAGTCGCACCGGGATTCAGTCGCGGCACTGGATGGCGCCGGAGCAAACGACGTCTGACATGGCGGCGGAAGCGGCCCGGGCGATCCTCGAGACCGCCGGGCTCGACGCCGCGGACCTGGACCGAATCATCCTCGCCACGATCTCCCCTGATCGCCTGAGCCCCGCCACCGCCACCGAAGTGGCGCGCAAGATCGGCGCGCGGTGCCCGGCCTTTGACGTGTCCGCGGCCTGCGCCGGATTCCTCTACGCGCTCGACCTGGCCCGGGGCGCCGTGCTCGGTTCGGGGGAGACGAACGTGCTCGTCCTGGCCGCCGACGCCCGCAGCCGATTCGTCGATACGTCGGACCGCCGCGGCACCGTGCTCTTTGCGGACGGAGCGGCAGGGGCGCTCGTGAGGCCGGCCGTGGCCGGACCGGGGGTCCCATCCGTCCTTTCCGTGGCGCTTGGGGCGGAAGGGCTCGAAACCCGCGGCGCGTGGATTCCTGCCGGCGGAGCTGCGATGCCTGCCTCCCATGAGACCGTCGACAACGGGGACCACTTCGTGCACGTGGATGGGTTCCGCGAAATCTTCGAGCGCTTCAAGGCCTACACCCGCGAAGGCGTCAGAGAGGCCCTCGGCCGCGCCGGCCTGGACTTGGGCGACATCGACGTCTTCATCAACCACCAGGGCAATGCGTACCTCGTGGACGAGATCGTCGCCGACCTTGGGATCGATCCCGCCAAGGCGATCAATGATGTGTACCGCCACGGCAACACGTCCGGGGCGAGCGTTGCGATCGCCCTTGCGGAGGGCCGCGCGGACGGGCGCATTCAGGATGGCGCGAAGGTGCTCATTAGCGCAGCCGGAGCGGGCTGGACGTTCGGCGCCGCGGTGGTGCAGTTTTGAGCAGCGAGCCCACGGGAGCGCCGGGGGATCCCTCGCAGGCCACCCTCGTGCGGCGCGACATCCTCGGGGTGCGGATCCTCGGCGGGGCGTCGGCGTTTCCCGCTGAGACCGGCGTTGGTGCCTCCCTCAGCACGGCCGAGGCGGCCGCGCGGCTAGGGTCTAAAGACTCGGACTTTTCCGCAGGCCAGTACGACGAACGAGTGGGCACGGGGATCCGGGATTGGATCGACGCAGACCACGCGGGGGCATCGGTGAGGCTCGCGCACGAAGCCGGGGCCCAGGCACTCCATGGGGCGGGCGTGCGCCCAGGGGACGTCATGGCAGCGATCGTGAGCACATGCACACCGCCTCACATCACCAAGAGCTTCGCGGCGCAGGTGGCAATCTCGCTGGGTACGTCGGGAACGGCTCTCGACCTGCGCGCCGGCGGCGCCGGGGGGCTCGAGGCTTGGATCATGGGCGCGCAGCTCGCCGCCAGTTCTGGTGCCCCTGTGCTCGTGATCGCGACCGAGACGGCATCGCGCTACGCCAACCCAGGCGACGTGGGCAACGCGCTCCTCTTTGGCGATGGAGCGGCCGCGCTCGTGCTTGGGCCCGGCGAGGCCCACCAAGGGGTCGCGGTCGCGCGCTCCCGGACGCGCCGCGGCCCAGGCGAGCCGTTCTCGGTGCCCGGAGCCCTCCCGCCCACGGAGCGCGCCGTGGCGGCCGGGGACTACCAGTTCCAAAAGCCCACCCCCGACTACCTGAGCGCCCTCGGGGGCGCCTGGGGCGACGTGGCCCAGTCGCTCCGCAGCGACATCACCGAGCTCTCCGCCCCCACCGTCGCCGCGCTTCCTTACGCCGTCACCCGCGCACAACTCGACCGATTCGAGGCCCAGTTGGGACAAGACGTGGCGCCCAGCCGTGAGCAGCTACGGCACCACGGATGCCTGGGCGTCGCCGGCCCGCTGGCGCTCGTCGCAGAGCATCTCGCCTCGCCGAGTCCATCCTCTGCGCTCGCAGCGGCGGCCGTTGGCGGCGGAATCTCCACGTGCTCGCTCCTCTGGCTAACCTGATAGACGAATGACTGCCACTTCCCCAAGCGAAAGCGCGTCCCGAGGGAGCGTCACCTGCGACGCCCTCTTCTTGTCGTACTACGAGGACGTCGATCGCTGGCACAACGACTACGCCCCAAGCGCATCCGGCCCCACCGGATCGCCCGCGAAACTCATGGACCCCAGCGCGCCCGGGGGCCGGACCATCCTGCCGCGCACCGCGCGCCAAGCGGTGTCCCTCGACGGCGGCGTGCACGACCTCGCGCGCTTCTTCTCCTACGCTGCCCACGGCGATACGCGCGAGTACCGGCGCTATGACTCGTTCAGCATCGGTCACCTCTCGGGCAAGTACTACGAGTCCCTCGGGAAGCGCCACGGCTTCCACATCCGCCACGAGAATCACGTCAATCGGGTCGACCTCGAGCGACTCGGCCAAACGGTGAAGCCGCGCTGGGTCATGCTCTCGAGCACGTTCATGACCGAGACCGCCCACGTGATGGACGCGATGCAGCACCTGCGCCGCGCCTTCCCCGACGTGCCCATCGTGGTTGGTGGGCTATTCCTTGTGGAAGTGGAGAAGTCGGTGTCGCCCCGCGACTTCCAGCGGCTCTTGCTCTCGTTCCGCGCGGACGTCTACGCGGTCACGCCCCTCGGGGAAGCGGCGTTCTTGAGCCTTCTGCAAGCCGATGGCGAAAACCTCGGTGCGCTCACCCTGCCGGGCTCCTGGGTCAAGGTCGGCGCGCGCTTCGTGAAGTCCGACGCCCCCGAGCCGGGCCTCCCCATCGACGACCACTACGTGCGCTGGGACCAGCTCGACCAATCGAACCTCTACCACACGACCCACACCCGCACGGCGAGGTCCTGCGCCTTCGCGTGCTCGTTCTGCAGCTACCCGGCGAACCAAGGGCCACTGACGCTCTCCAACCCCGAGACCTTGCGCCTGGAGCTCCAGCACCTCGAGCGTTCGGGCCGTATCAAGTCCCTCGTCTTCACCGACGACACGTTCAACGTCCCGATGCCTCGCTTCAAGGAGCTGTGCCGGGTCCTCAAGGACTTCGACGTGAACTGGTACTCGTACTTCCGTTCGCAATTCGCCGACGACGAAACGGTGGATCTCATGGTGGAGGCCGGCTGCAAAGGCGTGTTCCTTGGCTACGAGTCCATCGACGACAAGGTCCTGAAGAACATGCGCAAGGCCGTGAACCGCAAGGCCTATGAACGCGGCACCGCGTACCTGCGCGACGCCGGCCTCATGATGCACGCCAACTTCATTGTGGGCTTCCCCGGGGACCGCTCCGAATCGGTCCAAGAGGTCCTCGACTTCGTGGACGAGTACAAAGTCGACTCCTACTACGTCAGCGCGTGGTTCTGCTCCCCCGCGACCCCCATCGCCCAGGAGAAGGAGCGCTTCGGCATCGAAGGCCAGTACCTGCGCTGGAGCCACGACACCATGGACTCCGACGAGGCGATGGAGCTTGAGGAGTGGGCCATCGACCGCGCCGAGCACAGCGTCTGGTCGTCGGACCTCGGGGGCCGTAGCTTCTGGTCCATGCTGCACCTCGTGGAGAACGGCTTGTCGAAAGAAGAGGCGCGCCGCGCCCTCAAGACCTTCGCCGTGCGCGCCGGCAGGAATCATTCGAAGTGCGACGTCGACGCTGCTCAGGACTTCCAGTGGCTTCGCGCACGGCTCGCCCTGTCTCTTATACACATCTCCGAGCCCACGA
>CAJXRJ010000286.1 GCA_913058555.1 uncultured bacterium | reverse complement strand
GCACGACTTCGGCCGCGCCCGCCAGGGGGACCAACTCACCCACGTCTTCAAGATGAAGAGTGCTGGCTCCGAGCCCCTCATCATCACCCAGGCCAGCCCCACTTGCGGCTGCACCCTGGGAGAGATCAAGGTCAAGAAGCCCGGCGATCAGACCGCTGAGCTCTACCGCTTCGGTGACCCCATCGAGGCTGGCGCCGACGTGGAGCTCGAAGCCACCTTGGACACCGGTTCCAAGCGCAACGACACCCAGGTCCGTATCCAGGTCTACTCCAACGACGGGAAAGCGCCGACCACGACCCTGACGCTGAAGGCTTCCATTCAGCCGTTCATCGTGGCGACGCCGCCCTACCTTCAGCTCGGCAACATCCGCGAGGGCACCGAGAAGACCGCGAAGATCAACTTCCGTACGTCCAACGGCGAAGCGATTCTTCTGAGCACTGACACAACCCGCAAAGTGCCCGTGCCCGAGGGCCTCACGGTCAGCATGGACCCGGTCAACCCCGGTCCGGACGGCAAGTCCAGCCAGTGGGCTGCGACGTTCGTCATCGGCTCCGGTGCCAAGGAAGGGCCGGGCGGATTCATGCTGCGCCTCAACAGCGACGTGGAGCTTCCCCAGGCCAAGAAGGCCAAGGGCCTCACGCCCCAGGAAGAGGCCAAGCTGGCGGCCAAAGGCGCTGGCAAGCCCACCGTCTACACCTGCGACGCGAATATCAGCTACAACGTGATCGGTGCCCTTTCCATGGCGCCGCAGTACATCTCCCTGGGCCTCGTGCGCCCCGGCCAAGCCGTCGTCCGTAGCGCCCGCCTCACCTCCCACGAGAGCGACTTCGATCTCTCGGGTGTCAAGGTTGAGCTAGTGGGTGAGGGGAACGCAGAGCTTCAGTGGGCCGACCAGTTCATGGCCTCGGTCAAGCCGGTCGCTGGCACCAACGCCGTGGACATCGAGCTGCGCCTCAAGGGCCTGCCCGAGACCTCGGACGGGGCTTTCCGTGGCCGGGTCAAGATCACCACGGGACACCCGACCAAGCCCGAGCTGTTCCTGCGCTTCTCCGGTGTCTGCCGCAAGCTCGCTGCCGGCGCCGCGCGCCCTGGAGCGACGAAGCGTCCGCCCGCGAAGAAGCCTCAGCAGCCCGTAAAGGAGGGCCTGAAGCAGGCCGGCGGCGGCAAGTAGCCTCCCCGCGCTGGGCCCATCCCGCCCGGTAGGCGGGGCGGCCACGTTTCAGCCCCGAAGTTCTCTCTGGGGCAACTGAGACGGGGAACGGGCCTTTCGCAAAGCGGATCGGTACCATCAGCAGGGCCGTGGGGTAGACCCCGCGGCCCTGCTTCTTTTCGGGGCATGCCCACGTGGGCCTGTCCAAGTGCCTTCCTACAAGTCCCCTTCGATCTCCCCCCCTTGAGCCACGGCAGCGACCTCGGCGACATTCTCGTTCAAAGCGGAGCCCTGGACGCCGCCCAGGTCCGCGCGGCCCGGGCGCGGCAAAGGGAGGCTGGCGAAGCCCTCGAGGAAGCCCTCTTGGCCCTCGGCCTCACGGACGAGTCCACGATTTGGCGGGCCCTAGCGAAGGCCAACGCTCTCCCCTTCGTGGATCTGTCCAAGGGACGGGTCGCGGAGGCGGTGATCGAACGCGTGCCCGCGGAGTTCGCCCAAGAGCAGGGCTTGATGCCCGTGATGGAAAAGGGCGGCAAGCTCATCATCGCGGTGGACGATCCCATGAAACGGATCGCGATCGACCAGCTTGAATTCCTGCTTCCTGGTGTAGAGGTGGCGTGCGCGATGGCGACGCCTTCCGCCCTGAAGCGCGCCATCGAAGCTGCCTACGGAGCTGCAGCCGAGGACGCGGTCGCGAAGTCCATGGGGGCGAGCGGTGTGGACGAGGACGGGGACGGCAGCGATGCGCCCATCGTGCGCCTTGTGACCGGCACCTTCCGGCAGGCCCTCGAAGCGCGCGCCTCCGACATCCACATCGAGCCAGGGCACGGTCGCATCCGGATCCGGTTCCGGGTCGACGGCATGCTCCGCGATGCCGCGGAGCACCCCGACCACCTCGGCGCACCGCTCATGAGTCGGCTCAAGATCATGGCGCGCATGGACATCGCCGAGAAGCGCAAGCCCCAGGACGGGCGGATCGGACTTCGCATCGACGGCCGCGACATCGATGTTCGCGCTTCGATCCTGCCGTCGAACCACGGCGAAACCATGGTCATGCGACTTCTGGATCGCAGCAAGAACCTCATGAGCCTGACCGATCTTGGCTTCGGCACGGACGATCAGCGCTGGTTCCGCAAGATGATCTCGGCGCCCAACGGGATCGTGCTGGTGACCGGCCCCACGGGTTCCGGCAAGACCACGACGCTCTACGCGGCGCTCCAGGAGCTCAATCGCCCCGACGTCAAGATCATCACCGCCGAGGATCCTGTCGAGTATCACATCGGCGGCATCAACCAGGTCCAGGTGGAGCCGCGCATCGGCCTTACCTTCTCGCGCATCCTGAAGGCGATGCTCCGGTGCGCGCCCAACGTCATCCTCGTGGGTGAGATCCGCGACCTCGAGACGGCGGAGATCGCCATCCAGGCCGCTCTCACGGGGCACCTCGTCTTCTCGACGCTTCACACGAACGACGCGCCGAGTGCCCTGACGCGCCTCGTGGACCTGGGCGTCAAACCGTTCCTGGTCTCGGCGTCCGTTCAAGGGGTCGTGGGCCAGCGCCTCGTGCGGCGACTCTGTTCCGATTGTGCCGCGTCCTATGCGCCGTCGGAAACCGAGATTCGAGCGCTCGGACTCGACGCCGCCCAGCTTGGCGGGACCTTGGAGTTCAAAGAACCCAAGGGGTGCCGGGCCTGTGAAGGTACGGGCTACCGTGGCCGGGTTGCCCTGTACGAGAAGCTCAGCATGGATGCGGCGATTCGGGAGATGACCTTCAAGGGCGCCTCCCTCGACGACGTACGGCAGGCCGCGACGGCATCTGGGGGGCTCTCGCCCCTCATGGAAGATGGGGCCCGCAAAGTCACCGAGGGCCTCACGAGCGTCACCGAAGTCCTGCGCGTGGCGGGTACCGGTGCCGCGGGCGGCGACGCCGCGTCGGTCCTTTCCGCATGAATCGCGACGTTCGACAGTCTCCGGCGAGCCCCACCCCGTTTCGGCATTCACGGCAAAGCGCCACCACGCAGTCCTTCTCCCGCCCATGAATACCACTGAACTCATGTCCCAGGCCATCGACGTCGGTGCCTCGGACCTCCACCTGAACCCCGGCAGGCCTCCCGTGGGGCGCGTCGATGGCAAGTTGGTCCCCCT
This sequence comes from uncultured bacterium, assembly GCA_913058555.1. Lineage (GTDB taxonomy): Bacteria > Planctomycetota > UBA1135 > UBA1135 > Saltatorellus. Next base: position 5,609 of record CAJXRJ010000286.1, on the reverse strand, counting down.
GGGCACCGAAGAAATCGATGATGCCGCAGCCGAGGCCTGGTGCCGTGAGCTCTGCGATGACAAGCATTGGGCGGAACTCCAGGAAGGGGGCACGACGGACCTCGGTCTTGCGCACCCCTCCGGCAACCGTTTCCGGGTCAGCTGCATGCGCCAACGCGGCCGCTACACCGCGATCCTGCGCCTGATTCCAAACACGCTCCTGAGCTTCGAAGACATTGGCTTGCCAGAGCCCGTCCAGGAGCTCCTTCGACGCCCGCGGGGACTCATCCTTGTCACGGGACCCACGGGGTCCGGCAAGTCGACGAGCCTCGCAACGATGATCGATTGGATCAACCAAACGGTGGATCGTCACATCATCACGATCGAGGATCCGATCGAGTTCTACCACCGGCACGGGCAAGGCCTCGTGACCCAGCGAGAGGTCGGCAGTGACGTGCCAAGCTTCACCGAAGCCATGCGCCGGGCCCTGCGCCAGGACCCCGACGTAATCCTGCTCGGTGAGATGCGCGACCTGGACACGATCTCGTCGGCGCTCACGGCGGCGGAGACGGGGCACCTCGTCTTCGGCACGTTGCACACCACTGGAAGCGCGCGCACGATCAACAGGATCATCGACGCGTACCCCGCCAATCAGCAGGAGCAGGTCCGCGCTCAGCTCTCCGTGGCGCTCGTCGCCGTCGTCAGCCAGGTGCTGATGCCCAAGGAGGGCGGCGGCCGTGTCGCTGCCTTCGAGGTGATGATCAACAACGCCGCGATCGGCAACCTGATCCGCAAGAACGAGACGAACAAGATCCAGTCCACCATCCAGACGTCCCGTCGCATGGGCATGGTCACCCTGGATGACGCGCTCTATGACCTCGTCCAGGGCGGCGTGATCAGCGTGCGGACAGCCCTTGACTACGCCCAAGAGCCCCGGGATCTGGAGTCCCGGCTGTAGGCGATGGACGTTCAAACGCAATCTACATCCGGGGCCGGCGGCGGGCACCAGCTGCTCGGGCAGGTGCTCAAGGCTAGTGGAGTGATCCGGGAAAGCCAGATCCAGGCGGCGCTCGAGGACCAGCGCAAGCACGGTGGTCTTATCGGGCAGGCCCTCGTGGCGATGGGCGCCTGCGCAAACGGGGACATCGCGATGGCCCTTGCTAGCCAAGCCGGTCTGGAGGCGGTGGACCTCGAGCAGGTGGTGCCAGAACCGGAGGCCCTCGAAGCGGTGGACGCGTCAGCGGCCCATGCCTACGGTGTGCTGCCTATTCGGATTGAAGGGGACCACCTGGTCGTCGCCCTCGCCGACCCCTTGAACACGGCGGTGCTCGAGGACCTCTCGTTCACGACGGGGTTCCAGGTGCGCGCCACGGTGGCAGACGCGGATCTTCTGCGCGAGCGCGTGCTCGAGCACTACGGCGAAGAGGCGTCCATCGCGGACGCCATCCGGGACGCTGCGAGCGCCGCGATCGACGGCGACGCCGAGAGCGCGGCCCAGAGCATGCCCGTCGTGCGGTTGCTCAATTCGATCCTGCATCGGGCCATCCGCGACCGCGCAAGCGACGTGCACTTCGAGGTGTATCAGGACGTCTTCCGCATTCGATACCGAGTGGACGGATCCCTGTATCAGGTCGAAGCCCCGCCGCCGCACCTCGCGCTGCCCTTGGTTTCGCGCATCAAGGTCATGGCGGACCTCGACATCACCGAGACCCGCGTGCCCCAGGACGGGCGCATCGAAGTGGCGATCGACGGGCGCCCCGTAGACCTGCGCGTGGCAACGCTGCCCGGCGCGTCCGGTGAGGGGTGTGTGATGCGGATTCTGGACCGCTCCGCGGTGAGTCTGGATCTCGCCGCCCTCGGCCTCCAGCCGGAGAACGAAGCGGCCCTGCGTGCGATGACGCGCCTGCCCCATGGCATCGTGCTCGTCACGGGGCCCACCGGTTCCGGAAAAACGACGACGCTCTACGCGATGCTGTCCGAAGCGAACACCACCGACGTCAAGATCATCACGGTCGAGGACCCGGTGGAATACGACATCCAGGGCATCGTGCAGGTCCCGATCCATGACGAGATCGGCGTCACCTACGCCAGTGTTCTGCGGTCCATCCTGCGCCAGGATCCCGACAAGATCCTCGTGGGGGAGATCCGGGACCGGGAGACCGGCGCCACCGCCGTGGAGGCGAGCCTCACCGGCCACGCGGTTTTTGCGACGATCCACACGAACGACGCCCCGAGCACGGTCACGCGTCTCGTGGACATGGGCATCGAACCGTTCCTCATCGCGGCGACCCTCGAGTCCGTCGTGGCCCAGCGACTCGTGCGCTCGGTCTGCACCGACTGCCGCGAAGACTACGAACCGGACGACGAGCTCCTCGCGGAACTCGGCCCCGATGCGGACTTCGTGAGGGGCTCGACGCTGTCCTTCGGGAAGGGCTGCGACCGCTGCCACCACACCGGCTACCGCGGGCGAACAGGCCTCTTTGAGATCATGACCGTGGACGAAGAGATCCGCCGCCTGATCGAGGCGGGTGCCTCCATCGGCGAGCTGCGCGAAGCGGCGATTGGCGGAGGCATGAAAAGCCTTCGGGAAGTGGGGCTGCGCGCAGCGGCCGACGGACGAACGACGATCGAGGAAGTCATCCGCGAGACCCTCGCGTAGCAACAGCACCTATGGCAAAAAGGATCCAACGATCGGGCCCGGCCCCGGCGCGTCGCAAGGGGGCCTCCGGCGAGGCTGCGGGAACCCCGGGGGGCGCGCCGCCGGCGCGCAAGCTAGGCGGTCGCGTGAGCGCGGGCGTCGTCACGGACTTCACGATTCAGCTCGCGACCCTCTCCGAGGCGGGGATTCCAGTGGTCAAGGCCCTGCGCATCCTCGAAGGGCAAACGGAGCCCGGACCGTTCAAGGACGTGCTTGCGGAGATCACTGACGACGTGTCCGCGGGCGCGCCGCTCTCCGAGGCCATGGGAAAACACGGCAAGGCCTTCGATCCGCTGTACGCGTCGATGGTGCGAGCCGGCGAGGCCGGGGGCATCCTGGACCGGGTCCTGACCCGCCTCGCTGTCTTCCGCGAGAAGGCGGCCGAGGTGCGCTCCAAGATCAAGCAGGCCCTGCTCTATCCTGCGTTCCTGATCTCCTTCGCCGTGATGGCGGTGGTGATCGTCATCATCGTTGTGATCCCGAAGTTCCGGGAGATCTTCGACAGCTACGGCGTGGAACTTCCAAAGCCGACGCAGATCCTGCTCGGCATCAGCGACGTGTTCCAGCGCTTCTGGTATCTGCTCGCGGGCCTTCCGGTCTTGATCCTGGTGCTGCACCGCGTTTTCCTTGCGCGTAGCCATGGGTATCGGCGCTGGTGGCATGGCATGCAGCTTCGCATCCCGATCTTGGGCGGCATCCTGAAACGCTCCATGACGGCGTCCTTCGCGCGGACTTTCGGGACCCTTGTCCAAGCCGGTGTCCCGCACCTCGACGCCCTCGGGATCTGCCGGGATACGAGCCCCAACGAGGTCCTGACCGAGGCGGTCGAGGAGATCCGTCGCACCGTGCGGGAGGGCGAAGGCATTGCCCGTCCCATGGGGGAAACGGGGCTTTTCGATGACGTCGTGACCAACATGGTGGACGTGGGCGAAGAGACCGGTGAGCTCGATACGATGCTTCTGAAGGTCGCTGACGCCTACGACGTGCAGGTCGATCGGCGCTTGGACACGTTCTTCCGGGTGCTCGAGCCTTTGATCTTGATTGGCATGGCGGTCGTGATCGGCGCGCTGCTTTTTGCTCTGATCCTGCCTATGACCGAGATGATGAAGACGATCGGAGGCCAGGCCTGACCGATGGGGGAGGCGTCCACCCCTGATAGCCTGGCGCCTCGGCCGCCGCGCGGGGACCGTGCGCGACCGAACGATGGGGCCCCGCGCCCCACCTCCCTACGTACCCCGATCGTTGCGGCGGTCATTGCGGCGAACGTCCTGACCTTCCTCGTTCTCCTGATGATCGTCAATTCGGTCGGTCGCCGGGACCGGGCGACTCTGGCGCGGGAGTACACGCTCCAACTGGGCGATCACCTCGAGGACGCCTTCGATAACTCGGGTCGGATCCGGCCGGCGGCGCTGCTCGATTGGCGCGGGTGGAGGTGGTTTGACGATGCGATCGTCGCGCAGGTACCGAGCCAGGATCCGAAGGGCCGCTTCTCGGTGGCGGGGATCTACCTGAACCCCCTCGGCATGGCGAAGCGGCGCGTGGATTTTGATCAACAGCAGGCCCTCAAGATGATGCGTGAGGCCGTCGATCAAGAATCGGCGATCGAAGGCAATGGTCAGTTCGCCGTTCCGATCGGCACGGGCCTGAACCGTGATGAACCGTGGGGAGCGGTGTGGTTTCAGAAGCGGCGAGTTGCCGTGGGGGAACCGCCCATCGCCAAACTGCTGCCCTTCTTTGGACTGACGCTCCTCGCGGTGACGGCTGGTATCTTGATGCTGCTGCGACGGCGCGTGTTGGAGCCGATAGAGCAGCTTGCGAGCGTGGCCCGAAGGATCGAAGCTGGGGACCTGGCGGCCCGGGTCCATCTGTCGACCGCAGGCAACGACGAGATGGCTCTCCTCGCCAGCGGATTCAATGACATGGCGGCGCGCACCGAACACTACAACCACGAGCTCGAGGAGGCGGTCCGCGAGGCCACCGAGAAGGTTCGGAGCGCGGAGGCCGCTGCCATGACCCAAAGGCGACTCGCCTCCACGGGGGAGTTGGCCGCGGGCATCGCCCACGAGCTGAACAACCCCCTCGGCGGGTTGATGAACGCGGTGGAGTCCCTTCGGCGGTCGGACATTCCCGATCACCGGCGTGTCGAATACCTCGAACTCGTGCGCGGCGGGCTGGAGCGTATGGGGGAGACCGTCGGACGCCTTCTTCGCCTCTCGCCGCGGGAGGCCTCGGTCTCGGATGTGCGCCTCGGACGGCCCTTGACCGACGCCCTCGGGCTGGTGCGTCACCGGGCCCTGGAGTGCGGGATCGAGGTCACCGTTTCTGCGAGTGCCCAGGGTGGGGTCGCGATGCCCGCCTTCGAGCCGGGGACGAGGGAGTTCCTGGACGGGCTGCCCGTCGTTCGCGGCGCTGCCAACGAGCTTGGGCAGGCATTCTTGAATCTCCTGGTGAACGCCATTGACGCCATCGTGGACGCCCGGGAATCGGGGGCTCCGACCGGCGGGAGCGGGCGCGTCTCGATCTCGATCTTCGAGGCTTCGGGAGTCTCCGATGGAGCAGCCACCGGCCCGCGCATCTGCTTGCGATTCGAGGACGATGGACCGGGCATCGCGGACGAGGTGATCGATCGCGTGGTCAACCCGTTCTTCACCACCAAGGAGCAGGGCAAGGGCACGGGGCTCGGCTTGTCGATGGTCTACGGCTTCGCAAAGCAGTCGAAAGGCGCGCTCGAAATCGAGAGCGGACCCCTGGGGGGGACGACTGTCCGGTTGTACCTCCCGCGCGGATCCGAAGAGGTCCCGCAAGTCGAACCGCCAGCCGCAGACGTCCCAGGTGGCGGAACTGAAACTCTACTCCTCGTCGAGGACGACTATGCGGTGCGCAGCACCTGTCTCTTATACACATCTGACGCTGCCGACGATATGCAGTGTGT
>CAJXRJ010000285.1 GCA_913058555.1 uncultured bacterium | reverse complement strand
GGCGACGATCTTGGTGTACTCGTGCACCTCGCCGCCGACGAAGCCTTTCATCCAGCCGGTGATGCTGCTGCCGAAGTGCCGGCCGCGCACGGTGGTACCGCGGCAGAGGCCGAGGGCTTCGTTGATGTGTTTGCCGGGGATGGTGGGGGTCGTAACGATCAGCAACTTAGCGCTCCACGTGTCGGTAAGGGTCCAAAGGCAGCGTGCGCAGGCGGCGCATCAGGACGCTCAGGAAGAGAAGCAAAAATCCGAGGAGCGCGGAGAGGATGAGGATGCGCATGAGAGGGGTGAGGCTCTCATTAGTGGCGACCCCATAGACGGTCAGCGCCAGGGTGGCGAGGGAACCGACAATGACGAGGATCCAACCGAGGGAAACCGACGTTCTGTAGAAAGGATCGAGCTGGAGGCGGGCCCACTCGAAGTCCTGGGGCTCACGCGGCGCGACGCGCCGGGCGAGCACGTCGAGGGCCATATGTTCAGCCACGAGGCGCCCGAGGGCCTCCTCTTGGGTGAGCCGTTTTTCGAACGCGAGGCGCTCTTCCGGACTCAGCTCGCCGTCGGCGAAAGCCATGGCGAGGAGCTCATCCGGGGAGGGCGGTGCGCCGTTGTTTTCAGGTCGTGCGTTCATGACTCAATGGCGTACCGCGCGCGCGGTGCCTCCATTCTCGGGCCAGGGGCCCAGTTGACGGCTTCGTCACGCAATGGGGCGACACCCGTGCGTGCGGCGTGTTGGAGGAGGCAGATCACTTGGAGCCCCTCCTACGTTTCGGCTTGGGCTTCGAGAGATCCCCATGGCCGGACACCAGGTCCTCGACCTGGGATGCGAGCAACGCTTTGATGCGCTTGCGAGCGTGGAAGAGGCGCGACATCACCGTGCCTTCGGGCACGTCAAGGGCGACGGCGATCTCCCGGTAGCTCAGCTCTTGGTAGTGGCGCAGGACAATGATCTCGCGATCCCTGGCAGAGAGCTTGTCGAGGGCATCGGTGAAGACCTCAGTCGTCTCCTTGGCCTCCGCGCCCGCCGACGGGGCGGCGACGCGCGTGTCGATGATCTCCCAGGTTTCGTCCCCATCGTCCTGGGCGTTGGCCCGGGAGTGGATCGAGCGCTCCCGCAGTCGCCCCTTCTTCCGGAGGAAGCTGAAGCACGTGTTGCGAAGGATGCGGTGGAACCAGGGCAGGAACGGCTGGGCGGGGTCGTAGCTCTCCCGGGCCCGGTAGGCCTTGACGAAGGCCTCCTGGGTCAGGTCCTGGGCGTCTTCGTAGTTGCCCACGAGCGAGCGGGCGGCCTGGAATGCGCCGCCTCGGACCTTCGAGAAGAGACTCTCGAAGGCTTCCGGTGGCCCGGTTCGGGCCTCTGTCATGAGCTGGGTGGCTTCGCACTGCATCGGGGGAGGGCAGTACTCGGGCGCCGGCTCGGCATTCTCCGAATCTGTCGATTCCGACAGCGGTGGGCCGCCGGAGGGCATCGGAGGGAGGCCATCCGGTGGATCCCCCGATGGAGATTCGTTGTCAGGGTCGGTGGCTGGCGGGCACATGGTGGCGCTATTTCAGGCTTCTGGAGCTCCAGATGCCACCCGAAGCACGTGTCCCGCTGCCCGGCCGATGGCCCCGGCGGGGCCAAGCCGCTCTGCGGCGTCCTCCAGGCCCTCCATCATTCGGTCCCGGATCGGGCCGTCTTTCCAGATGTCCATGAGCTGCTTGGCGGTTTCCTGGACGGGTCCTTCGCCGCGGAAGCAGTGCTCCGGGATGACCTCACGGCCAGCGAGCAGGTTGGTGGAGGCAAAGAAGGGGCAGGTCAGGACGTTGCGGTACATCCATGACTCCAAGCGCTTGTTGATGCGGTAGACGCAAACGGCGGGGAGGCGGTGGTGGAGGACATCGGTCAGGATCGTGCCGGAGACCGCGAAGGCGGCTCGGGCCTCGGCGAGCTGGGCGTGGAGCTCGCCGATCACAAGTCGCGGCGCGGGCAGACCGGGTGCCGCGTTCTCGGCGAGGAGTTTTTCGATGAGCTCGCGGTGCTCGGGATCCGACTGGAGCACGGCCACTTCGATCTCAGGGTCGGTGCGGAGTAGCTCGCTCAGCGCGCCGAGCATCCACGGCAAGTTGCGACGGATCGCACCGGCGCGGCTGCCGGGGAGAAGGGCCAGGGTCTTCGACTCCGGCTTTGGCCTTGTCACTGGCACGTTCGCTAAGGCGTCCAGTAGCGGATGGCCCACGTGGCGGGTGTTCACACTGTGCCGTGCGAACCAGGCGGGCTCATGGGGAAGGATCGTGAGGGCGAGGTCCACGGCCTTGGCGTAGGGCCCCACGCGCCACGGTGCCCAGCCCCAGTATTGCGGCGCCACCAGGTGCACGATCGGGGCGCCGTAACGGCGGGCCATGCGGGCGAGGGGAACATGAAGGGCGGGGGAGTCCACCGGCACCACCACGTCGGGCGCGGTCTCTTGGACGTGGCGTGCGCCGTGTTCAAGAACGCCGACGTAGTAGGGGAGCGACTGGAGCACGCCGTCGAATCCCGTCTGCGCCCGGGCCACGGGGTCCTCGATCGTCTCGATGCCCAGGGCCCGGAGACGGTCGCCGCCGATGGCCGTGATGATGGGCTCGGGGGCGCCGGCCTCCTTCGCCCTGCGCCGGATTTCCTTGGCGAGACTCGCCGCGTGGATCTCGCCCGAGGCCTCGGCCGCGCAAAGGAAAATGCGCAGGGGGCGGTCTTGGGGGAGTTCGGCGGACGCGGCCTCATCGAGCCGGCCAGCGCCGGCGCGCACCTCCTCAGCGATGCGCTCCATTTCCTTCGCGCGCCCGAATCGGTGCACGAGGTATCTGAGAGGCACGATCAATGCCCCGCCCACGGCCCGCGCCAGTTCAAGGCGCGCCGCGAACTTGGGTGACATACCGGATGCCTTCGTGGGCGCCGCAGGGGGGCCCACGACCCGGCTAGGGACAGGGTTCGACTCGGTTCGGGACACGGCAGAGAGGATAGGGACCCGGCGGCTCCGGGGCGCCCGCCGATCTGGTCGATTCATGGGACATGGTCCGTGCTCCCCTGGTCTCGATTCTCAGCCTTGTCCTGTTCCTCCTCGTCGGCGCCGAGGCTTCGGCGTTCGACAGGACCGAAAAGCACACCGAGCACGGCTTCAGCGTCGATCGCCCCTCGCACTTCGAGGCGCGCCCCTTGCCGCCGGAGGAAGCGGGCTTGGTGGCGATCTACGCGCCCAAGGACGCGCCTACGGACCGCCGGGCCCCCGTGACCCACCGCGTCTTCTTGGCCGACGGCGTCACGACTGCTGGGGACGTTCACCGATGGGCCCTTGAGAACCTGCAGCCGGCCGGGTTTGAGGCGCAGCGCTCCGTCCGCGAGCGCTACGGCCGCAAGCCCGCGCGGTACACGGGGACGTTCTTCGATAGCGAAGGCAAAGAGCGCTCGCTCTTTGTCCACGCTTGGCTGGGGGGCGATGACGGGGTCATCTTTGTGGGAGAGTGTGAGCCGGGCCGACTCCGCCGGGAGAAGCGGGCTTTCGAGCGTGTCTCCATGAGCTTCCGGTTCTTCACCCAGGGCGACGTGGCGAAGGAGCGCGCAAAATGGGAGAAGCACTACCGCCGTTCGGGGCTCGCGCACGCCGACAAGCGCGTGGAGGTGGCTCTCGCTATGGTCGACGGGTGGTGCCTCAAGGACACGGAACACTCGGTCATTCTCTATCACGGGAGCGAGACCGAGCCGCTCCTCGAGCAGTTCGCTACGAACCTCGTGGCAGTGCGTAAGCGCTTGGAAGAGGACTTCCCCCCGGACCGGCCGATCGACGCGTTGTCCGTGGTGCGCGTTTGCCGGGACCGTGGCGAGTACCTGACCTACGGCGGCAACGCGGCGACGGTGGGCTACTTCTACTCGGCGACGCAGGAGCTCGTCTTGTATGACGCCAGGGCCGATCGGTCGGGGCCGATGCCGAACGATCACCCGACGATGCAGACGCTCTACCACGAGGCCTGCCACCAGTTCCTATACCACACGGCGAGCGCCCTGAGCCCGCACTCGTGGTACGACGAGGGGACCGCAGAGTTCTACTCCGGCTCCGTGATCGAGCTCGGCAAGGTCCAGCGCGTCGACGGCTTGGATCAGCGCGAACGCTTCCTTCGGTCGGAGCTTCCGAAGGGGCGGGTCCCGAAGCTCGAGAAGCTCCTGCGCATGACCCAAGAGCAGTTCTACGCCGAGGCGGACATCAACTACTCAACGGGGTACGCGCTGATTCGATTCCTGCGCACGTCCCGCGCGGCTGCCGCACATCCCTCCTGGGAGAGCCTTCCGACCCGCTACTTCGAGGCGCTCCGCCGGGACTGGCGCCGCGCGGCCGAGGGCCTGGTCCTGTCGGGACTCAGCGGCTCCAAGTACCGCGCCGCGCTCAACCGGTCCCGGGAGAAGGCCCTCGTCGCGGCCCTCGAGAACGTCGATCTAGCGGAGCTCGAGGACGCCTTCTTCGAGTGGATTCGCCTCGGCTACTGAGCGATCCGATTAGGGCGTGCGGCGCTGGAAGGCCTTGAGCGCGACCACGTAGAAGATTCCGGTAGCCGCTAGCAGCGGGCCGACCATTTTCCAGTCGAAGCTCTTCGTCTTGAGGATCTCCAGGAAGACTCGCACGTCCACGATGCGGAACAGTGAGTAGTCCGTGGCGGACTCCACGAGGTACAGCGCAAAGGTCAGGATCGACAGGAACAGCATCACGAAGCTGATGCGCAGGGGCTCCGAGCCGAACGCTGACCAAGCAAACGTGATCGCATAGATGGGCGCCAGGAACAGGCACATGTGGATCGAGCAGCGGGTGATGTCGTCCCACTGCATGCTCTCGTCCACCATGTCGAGCAGGTAGGGAATCGTGTAGCTCGACAGGAACACCGGCAGGATCACGGCGATCAGGCCGCCGAGCCAGCGCTCCGTCAAGAGGCGAGTCCTCGAGACGGGCCGCGAGAGCCAGATCTCCATGGTGCCCCGATGGGCTTCCCCTGCGATCGCCGAAGCCGCGAAGAGCACGCATGCCGCCGTCCCGAGGGCGCTGCAGCCCTTGAAGTAGTGCTGGCCGATCACGTACGCCGGAATGCCCTCTTCCTTGACGACCGTCGTGAGGTTCCGGAGCATCGGAATGGGGGAGGCGAGCTTACTGATCGCGCTGAAGTTCTCGGCGAAGGTGGGCCAATAGAAGATCGCCGCGAAGAGCATGAGCTCCAGCACGATGAAAAAGCCCAGGCCGTACAGCACGTAGCCTTTGATTCCACGGATCATCAGGTGCCCTCCACGCCGTAAAGCGATCGGTAGAGTTCGCGCAGGCTGAGCTTGCCGTGCTCGACGGACTGGGGAGCGCTCAACCCCTGTATCCCTGAGAGGCGGCCGAGGAAGGGGCGCGGGTCTTCTTCGCGCAGGAGAACGCGCACGTCGTTCCCTTCCACATCCACGCGTTCGACGTCATCGCCCTGGAGCTTGGCCTCGATCAGGCCCTCGGAGCCCTCCGCGAATCGAATCTTGATCACCCGGGCCGCCCGCTGGCGCACGGCCTCAGAGTCTTCGTCCGCGATGATGCGGCCGTCGTTCAGGAACACGATGCGCTTACACGCCCGATCGATCTCTGCGAGGTGGTGAGAGGAGAGCAGGATCGTCGTCCCTGAATCGGCGTCCTCTTCGATGCGACCCAGGATCTGGCTGCGCTTCGTCGGGTCCAGGCCTTCGCTGATCTCGTCGAGGATGCGCACGCGCACGTCGGGTCCCATGGAGGCCGCGAAGAGGAGCTGGCGCTTCATCCCGTGGCTGTACCCGCGCACCCTGCGGTGGAGCGGGAGGTCCAGGCCCGCGGCGATGGAGAGCGCTTTTTCCACGGCGGCGTGTCCGCGGCCGCGAAGGAGCAGCTTGAGGTGCTCGCTGCCCTTCATTTCGCCGTAGAGGTGCAGCTCGCCCGGGGCGTAGGTGACGCGCTTGCGCACGGCCAGGCCGTCGCCTAAGAGCGTCGCCCCGTCCACGACGGCTGTGCCCATTTGTTTCGGGACGAGGCCCACGAGAATCCGCATCAGGGTGCTCTTGCCGCTGCCGTTGGGCCCGAGCAGCCCGACCACTCCCCCGGGCCCGAGGGTCAGGTTCAGGCCGTCCTGGAGGGCGATCTTGTCCCCAAATCGGTGCCCGAGGCCTTCGACGGAGATGACTCCTTGGCCCGCGTACGTCGGGGGCGCGGGACCTGGGCCCTCTGATGGGGATATGGCGGCTTCAGTGCGGGTCGTCATGGCGCGCGGTACCGTAAGGGGCGTGCCTGCAGTCCGCATCGAGAAGGAGCTGAAACGGGACTCGTTCGGGAGCGTGGAGCTCCTGTGCGCGTGCCCGGGCGGAGAATCCGTGGACGGGGACGCAGGCGAGGTCCGCATGGTTCGCCGGGTGGTGACGGCCCGCTTTGGGTGGGGTTATGTCGCATCGCTGCTCGCGCGGCGCGAGCAGAGGGCGCTGCACACCCTTCGTGATCGAGGTGTGACGGAGATCGCCGGCAGCTCGGCGCTTTCGCCGCAGGTGATGGGGGAGGCGCTGACCCTGCCGACCCTCGCGGGGGAGATGCCGCGCAAGGGCCGGGTTTTCGTGCGGCCATTTGCCGACGGCCTTCCGCTTCACCGCGCCGAGAGCCTTCCCCTGGACTTCTTTGACCTCCTTGAGGAGAGCGTCAGGGGCCTGCATTTCGCCGGGGTTTGCCACAACGACCTGCACAAGGAGCAGAACATCGTCGTGGCGCCGGATGGCCGCCCCGTGCTGATCGACTTCCAGCTCGCGACGCGCCATCCAAAGCGCGAGGGCCGGTGGTACCGGGCGCGCTGCAGGGACGACGTTCGGCATATTCAGAAGCACCGTCGGCGCTACACCCGCGACGGCCGGGGCCCTGAGGCCCTGCGCGTTGCGGATGCCGAGCGCATTCCCCGGCGGGGCATTGCCCTGCTCTGGATGAAAACCGGCAAGCCTCTCTACAAGTTCATCACGCGGAAGATCCTTCGCACACGGGACGGCGAGGAGATTCGTGCCAGCTCAGGCCCTTGGCCGCGATGGACGGACCCCATCGGTGAGCGCCAGGAATCGCTCAAAGATTCGAAGCCCGTCCTCGATGCAGAGGATGGACTCCGGATGCCCTTGGATTCCAAATAGCGGCGCCGAGCGATGGACGAGGGCAGCGATGTCGCCGTCGGATGTGCGCCCGTTGATCCTGAGCTCGCCGGGAAGCGAGGTTTCGTCAATGGCCAAGGAGTTGTAGCGCGCGATCTCCACTGGCGAGGTCAGCCCTTTCAGGAGCCCTGTCCCGTCGTGTTCGATGGCCCTCGTCTGTCCATGGACGAGGGTCGCGGCGGCACGCAGCGTGCCGCCCAGGGCGGTTGCGAGGGCCTGGTGTCCAAGACAGACACCGAAGACGGGAAAAGACGTCTCTCCCGCCGCGCAGCCACGGATCACGTCCTCAGAGCACCCTGCGCTCGCCGGTTGGCCTGGCCCAGGGCCCACCAGGACCCCCGCTGGCCCCAACTCAGCCACATCACGGGCGGTGATGTGGGTGCTCCTCTCCACGGAGACCTCTGCCCCTAGGCCCTGGAGAGCCTGGGCTAGGTTGAAAGTGAATGAGTCACGGTTGTCGAGGATCAGGATCATCTTGGGGGAGCGCATGGACCGGGGCAGGCCTGGTTCCTATTGTGCCAATCACATGGACATCGTCATCGTCGGCGCCGGCGAGGTGGGTCAACACCTCGCGGACATTCTGAGCAGGGAAGATCACGCCGTCACGGTCGTGGACCCCGATCCGTCAAAGTCCCGCCGGATGACTGAATCCTTGGACATCCAGGCCATCGTGGGGGATGGCACCCGGGCGGACACCCTGACGACCGCTGGCGCGTCCTCCGCGGACCTCGTGATCGCCGTGTCCGACGACGATCACGTGAACATGCTCACGAGCGTGGTCGCGAAGAAGCTCGGGGCCAAGCGCGTGATCGTTCGACTGAAGGACACCCAGGTCCTGCGCGACTACCGTTACTTCTACAAGGACGCCCTCGGGTTCGACGTGGTCCTCTCCACGGAGGAGCTTGCGGCGGAGTCGATCCTTTCGACGGTACGCGAGCGTCATGCCCTGGAAGTGGAGAGCTTCGCCGATGGTAAAGTTCAGCTGCGACGATTGCCCCTGCGGGAGTCCTCTGAGCTCACCAGCGCCCCTTTGGGTGAGCTTCGTATTCCCCCGGGAGTGCTCGTGACGGCCGTCCAGCGCGATCGCGATTTGATCGTGCCCTCTGGCGAGGACGAGCTGCGCATCGGCGACCAGGTCTACGTCCTCGGAGCCGCTGCGGATCTCGACGCGTTCGAGCGAGTGGCGGGGGAGACCGTCGCGTGGAAGCGCACCGTCGTCATCATGGGGGCCGGCAGCATCGGCCGTGAGATCGCCCGGCGCCTGTCGGAGACGCCTGGGATCGAAGTCTTTGTGATCGAGAAGAACCGTGCGCGCGCGGTGGCCCTCGACGCTGAGTTCTCTGGATCGATCTCCGTCCTCATGGGGGACGCCACGGATTTCACGTTCCTCCAGGAAGAGCGCATCGCCGACGCGAGCGTCTTTGTCGCGACCACGAACAACGACGAGATCAACCTGATCGCGTGCATGCTTGCGAAAGGGCATGGCGCGGAGCGCACGGTGGCTGTGACCCAGAAAGCGTCCTACCGGGAGGTCTACGACTTCCTGGGCGGCATCGACCAGGCCATCAGTCCGCGGACGATCTGCGCCCAGCGCATCCTGCGATTCGTGCGCGCGGGATCGCCCCGGGCGATCTCCGTCATCGGCCAGGGCCTGGCGGAGGTGCTCGAACTTGAAACGAGCATCAAGGAGCCCACCAAGATCAAGAAGCTGGGCCTGCCGAAAGGCGCGGTGATCGGCGCCAT
>CAJXRJ010000284.1 GCA_913058555.1 uncultured bacterium | reverse complement strand
CATGCCTAGTCTCGTGGGCTCGGAGATGTGTATAAGAGACAGAAGGCTGAGATCGAGTTGGCGTCTCCTTCGCAATAGACGTTGGCGGGCAGGCACGGGTCGCCGGTGGTGGTGCTGGTGCCGCGGACCACGAGCGCGAAGTCCACGTCGAGTTCAGGGGTTTCCACGTGGCCATCTTCGTTGATGTCGTCCGCGAAAATTTCGACGAGCCAGTCACCGGAATCCGGCGCGGGGATGAAGACGTTCTCCACTGGATCCCGTTGGTTAGCGGCTCCCCCCGAGGTGGAGGCGTTTCCGGCGTTGAGGCCGACGTTGCCCCAGTAACGGGTCTGCCCATCCGGAGCGGTCAGGCGCAGGCTCAGGTCGTTGATGCGATGCACCGATGACGAGGTCGTGCCGGCGGGCTCCAGGTAGATGAGGGTGGCGGCGAGCTCCGGCGTACCTGGCTCGACGGTCAGGGTGTAGCTCACGCTCTGCCCTTCGGTGAGGACCACTTCCTCATTCACCCAGAACAGCTCACCGCGCGCATCGTAGAGGTTCTGCACGTTGGCTCGGCCCCACCCCTGTGTCGTGCGGCGCAGGTCGGCGTTCGCGCCGCTGAATGCGTACCGGGATGCGGTGTTGATCATGAAGGCGCGCGCCAAGGTGGCCTTGGGGCGGCTCTCGAAGACGGTGGCTGCCGTCGAGTTGCCAAACACCCCCTCGTGCCACATCTGGAAGAAGAGGCCGAAGTACCCCGCGGTGATGGGGGTGGCTGCGCTGGTGCCGCCGAATTGAGAGGACCCTCCGCCCGCGCCGGTCGTCAGGATGCTGTCGTACCAGTGTGAAAGGTCAGGCTTGAGCCGCCCGTCCGCCGCGGGGCCGGTGCTGCCGGCTCCGGCCCACTCGTCGTCGCTGAGCGTCTGTGTGTTTCGGTGACGGATCCCGCCGACAGATAGCACGTTCTTGCCCCAGGCCTGGGGCCTGGAGTCCTGGTTGCCCTCGTTGCTTTGACTCTGCAGGAGGACAATGTCGTTGAGGAATAGGATGTCGTCCATCTCCATGGAGATGGACGTGTACGCACGGGTACGGCTTGAGCCCCAGGAGTTCGTCTGGAAGACGGCGCGGTAGGTCGAGTTCAGGAGCCGGGCCGTGTGGGCGTAGCGGTTCGAGAGCTGTCCGTAGTCCGCGAAGATCGGTTGCGCGTCGGGCATGAGGCCGCGGCGCGCCGCGTTTCCGGCCCCGTCGCCGAAGACCACGCCGGTGACCTTCGTCCCGTGGCTCATGTCGCCCGCGCGGGATCCGTGCAGGATGACGGGGTTGGATTGGAGGTCGGGGTGCGTCGTGTCGCAGTTTCCGTCCATGGCCTCTGCGCGAACACCCTGCCCCGTGAAGCCGGTGACGGCCTCGAGCGAGTTAGCGCCGCCGTCGATCCGGACCTTATCCATGTCATCCTCAAAGGGCGTCCACGGATCGATCCAGAGGACCTCGTCCATCGCGGCCAGGGCCGCGATCCCCGCGGCGTCCAGGGTCGCGTCGAAGCGGAAACCCTCCTCGATCATCCAATCCACGGTTCCGTCGAGCCCGGGAACGCGCGCCGCCACGGCGGCCTTCATCGCCGGCCCCCGCTCGAAGACCTGGACGTGAACCCTCATGGGGGGGAGCTTGCCGCCCGCGACGTCCTCGACGATCGCCTCGTCGATGCGATCGGCGGCCCGGTATGGACCGACCCAGCGCACGAACGGCATCGATCTCACCGCGTCAGCCGTGGCGGCGTCCATTTCCACCAGGTGGGCGGCGTCGGGGAGGAAGTGGCGCACGATGGCGCCCTCTTCCCGCAGGGCGTTGCGGTAGGCCTCGATGGGCTGCGTCGCGAACTGCACGATGTGCATGCGTCCGGAAGCGGAGAGTCCGACCGGGGCCCCGGGGGCCGATTCGGTAAGGGGGTCGAAGCTGCCCCGTCGCAGGTGGACTTGGGGCTCGACGGACCGCGCGCGGCCGTAGGCGCTCCCTTCACCGTGGCGGATGCGGTAGCGCTCGATGGAGAGCCCTCCGGCTTCCTCGGTCCACATGACGACCCGCACGCCCCCGCCGAGGTCGAGCTGGCGAGCGCCTTGCACGCTGGCCGACCCCTCGGCCAAAGCCTGTCCGTCGGTATCGCGAACAGGTTCCCCTGGGACAGGCGCGAGGGGCTGGGTCCGGGTGGTGCCCTGGGGCGCAGGGCATAGGACGGCAGCAACGATCAGGGAGAGCATCATGGGCGGAGTGGGAGAGTGGGAGCGCCCGTGGGCGCGGCATCCGCCTTGGCGGAACGGGATTTCAGATTATGGGTAGCCGCGCCAGTTCCGCTGGGCATTTCCCGCGGCGGCCCCGCTGAGGGGGCCCCGCGACGGATCGCCCCGCCCCGTATGGCCCGCGCAGGGGGAGGGCGCGGGCCGTGTGTCGGGGTCGGTCACTGCCTTGAAGGGGGGCTCGATTCCGTCCACCTAAGGGCCGAGCGCCTATATAGTGGTCCGCGCCGGCGGCCGGTTCCCCGGGCACGCCCAGAGCGATCTCGCGCATGAAGCGAACATGACCAAACACGACGCAGCATCCGTCCCCGATCGACTTCGTGAGGCCGGTGGCCTCCTGGAGGGCGTCGCCCGCGACATCGCGCGCGAAACCGGCGTGCCCGAGGCGCACGTCTGGGGAGTGGGCAGCTTCTACCACCTCCTATCCCGGCCCGACGCGAAGATTCGCGTGTGCACCGGGCTCTCCTGCTTGATGGGCGGGGCCCAGGGAGTGTTGGACGCGTGCAAGGACGCGGGCATGCCCGTGGAAGAGGCGTCGTGCCTCGCCGGCTGCGACGTGCCGCCGGCCGTCCTGCGGGATCGCCGAACTTTGCCCCACGTCTCCGTCGAGGACGTCCAGCGGGCTGAGGGTGATTGGCAGCGCCTCGATGCCGCTGCGGCCCCCGGCACGACCGAATGGACCGGGACGGTTGGCCCTGAGTCCGCATCCGACGGGCAACTCGCCATCGACCTTTGCGCGGGCGCCGCTCCCCTCGGCCAGGCGTTTGCCCGTGCAGTTGAGCTCGGCCCGGAGCGGATCATCGAAGAGATCGCCGCCGCGGGCCTGCAAGGGCGCGGCGGAGCCGGCTTCCCAGCGCACATCAAATGGAATGGCGTCGCGGGCCAGGCGGAGACCGAGCGGTACTTCGTCCTCAACGCGGACGAGGGCGAGCCCGGTACGTTCAAGGATCGGGAGTGCATGCTGCGGCGCCCCGACCTGGTCCTCGAGGGCATGGCAATCGCCGCATACGCGGTGGGCGCGAAAGACTGCTATCTCTACCTACGCGGAGAGTTCGAGATCCCGTGGGGGATCGTCGAGCGGATGATCAAAGAGATCGACGAGTCCGGGGTCTTTGGCGACATTCGCTTTCATATGCACGAGGGCAACGGCGCGTACATATGCGGCGAGGAGACCGCGCTGCTCGAGGCACTCGAGGGCAAGCGTGGCATGCCGCGCCACAAGCCGCCCTACCCTGTGTCCGAGGGGCTGTGGCGCAAGCCGACCCTCATTCACAACGTCGAGACCATCGCCTGCGTCCCTGGGATCGTCCAACGCGGCGGCGAGTGGTTCAAGGGGCTCGGCCGCTCCGAAGCGGGCACCAAGCTGTATTGCGTGAGCGGTCACGTCGCCAAGCCCGGCACGTACGAGCTGCCCCTTGGCGCGACCCTGGATGAGCTTGTCGAGGTGGCGGGCGGCTACATCGGCACCCTCAAGGCCTTCAGCCCGGGCGGCGCGAGCTCGGGGTTCCTTCCCGCGGAGATGCGCGACAAGCCGCTCGACTTCAAGACGCTTAGCGGCCTGGGCTCCATGCTCGGCTCGGCGGGGGTTGTGGTCCTGAACGACACGGTCGACCTGCGCTGGGCCGCGGCGCAGCAACTGCGGTTCTTCGAGGCCGAGAGCTGCGGGCAGTGCGCGCCGTGCCGCATTGGTACGCGCTACTTGCGGGAGTCCGTCGAGCGCCATGCGCGCGGCGCGAGCGTCGATGGAACACTGGAGCATGCGGCGGACGTCGCATGGCAAATGAACGAAGGCTCGATCTGCGGCCTTGGCCAGGCCGCTCCGCTGCCCCTGACCAGCGCGCTCAAGTATTTCCCCGAGGACTTCCCCGAGGGGGCCTGATCCATGATCGAACGAACCGAACACGACGTCCAAGCACGCGCGGCGATCAAGTCGATCGACATCGACGGCCATTCCGTTGCGTTCAGCGCGGGCGAGACCATCCTTGAGGCGGCGCAGCGCGCGGGCGTCGAGATCCCAACCCTCTGTCACGACCCGCGGCTCGAGCCCGCCGGTGCCTGTCGGACCTGCCTCGTCGAAGTGGAAGGGCAGAACCGCATGGTCCCGGCCTGCAAGACGCCGGCCGCTGACGGAGCCAAGATCCTGACCGAGACGGAGCGGGTGGACCGGCATCGTAAGACGCTGCTCGCGCTCTACCTCACCGACCACCCACGGGATCGCGAGGTCGCCGAGCGCGGTGCGCCGAACGAGCTCCTGGACATGGCGGACCGTTACGGTGCGCCGCGCAACTGGGGAACGATGGAGTCGAAGCGCGACGCGCGCGACACCGATCGCAACCCGTACATCCACTTCAACGCCGATACCTGCATCGCATGCGCCCGCTGCACGCGGTATTGCGAAGAGGTCGAGGGGGTCAGTGCGATCACCCTTGCAGGCCGTGGCGCCGAGACGACGATCGCGACGGCTGACTCGTTGTCCCTGCTCGACACGACCTGCGAAATGTGTGGCGGGTGCGTCGATGTGTGCCCCACGGGTGCCATGGGCGAGAAGATGCCCTTGACCCGCAGCGCCAAACCCGAACGGGAGCTCAAGAAGGTGCGGTCGACCTGCAACTTCTGCGGTGTCGGCTGCCAGCTCGATCTAAACGTCGACGAAGAGGCCGAGGGCGGCAACGGTCGCGTCGTCAAGGTGACGAGCCCGCCGCCAGGTACGACGACGAACGACGGCAACCTCTGCGTGAAGGGCCGTTTCGCCTACGACTTCATCCATCACGAGGAGCGAATCACCTCTCCGCTCGTGCGGAACGAAAACGGGGACCTCGTCGAAACATCCTGGGACAACGCGCTCCGTGTTGCAGCGGACGGCCTGCGTGGCGTCGCCGAGCGCCACGGGGCGAACGCCCTTGGCTTCGTTAGCTCGTCCCGCTGTACGGTCGAAGAGAACTACCTCGTCCAAAAACTGTCGCGGGCGGTGTTCAAGACGAACAACGTCCATCAGTGTGCTGCAACATGACACGCACCCACCGTGGCCGGTCTGGTCACAACATTCGGTGCGGGCGCGATGACGAACTCGATCGGTGAAATCCGTAACGCGGACTTCCTGTTCGTGATCGGGAGCAACACGAGCGAGGCGCATCCGATCATCGCCATGGAGATGAAGCGGGCGGTGCGCCGGGGGGGCACGATGGTCGTCGCGGATCCGCGCAAGATCTGGATGACCACGATCGCGGAGAAGCACCTTCAGCTCAATCCGGGCAGCGACGTGTGGCTCCTCAATTCGATAGCGCACGTCATCTGCGAAGAGGGGCTCGCCGACGAGGCGTTCATCCGTGACAACACGGAGGGATTCGAGCAGGTGCGCGAGACCGTGGCGCGGTACTCGCCCGAAGAGGCCGAGGTGCATACGGGCATTCCGGCCGAGGACATTCGCTGGGTCGCCCGCAAGTACGCGACGACCCCGAAGGCCGGCATCTACTACACGCTCGGGATCACCGAGCACTCGCACGGCACGGACAACGTCTACGCCCTCGCGAATCTGGTGCTGATGACGGGCCACCTCGGCAAGCCGTCCGCTGGAATGAACCCGCTGCGTGGGCAGAACAACGTGCAGGGCGCAAACGACGCCGGCGCAACGCCCGTCTTCCTGCCAGGCTATCAGCGCGTTGATGATCCGGAGGCCCACGCCAAGTACGAGAAGTCATGGGGCGTTGAGTTTCCCTCGGAGCCAGGACTGAACCTGAACGTGATGATGAAGGAGGTCGGCAAGTCGATCAAAGGCCTCTTCGTCATGGGCGAGGACATTGTCCTTTCTGAGCCCAACTGCATGGAGCTTGAGAAGGGGCTCAACAACTCCGAGTTCATGATCGTGCAGGACGCTTTCATGAACGAGACCGCTCGTTTCGCGGACGTGATCTTTCCGGCCTCGGTGTTTGCCGAGAAAGAAGGCGTGTTCACGAACTCGGAGCGCCGCGTCCAGCGCGTGCGCAAGGCCGTTGAGCCGCCGGGGCAGGCGCGTGAGGACTGGAGAATCTTGATCGATCTCGCGAATGCCTGCGGGGCCGGCTGGACCTTCGAATCAGCGGCCGCCGTGTACGACGAGATGGTCAAGGACGCAGACAAGTTCAGCGGCATCAGCCACGCGCGCCTCGACGCGATGGTTTCGCTCCCGAAGACGGGTCTACAGTGGCCGTGCCCAACGCCGGACCACCCCGGGACGACGTTCTTGCACGAGGAGGGTGTCCTGCGCGGCAAGGGCCTGTTCACAGCGGTCGAGTATCGTCCGCCAGCGGAAGTCCCGGACGAGGACTATGGGCTCTACCTGTCGACCGGACGCACGCTCTACCACTACAACTCGGCGACGCAGACGCGTCGGGAGTCCGGCCTCGACGAGAAGCAGTCCGAGGCGTGGATTGAGATCCATCCGCGTGATGCCCGCCGTCGTGACATCAAGAACCACGACAAGGTGCGTGTGTCGACTCGGCGAGGAAGCGTTGAGGTTCGAGCGCTCATCTCACGCCAGGTGCAACCCGGTTGCATCTGGATGCCGCTGCACTTCGGCGAAGCGCGGGCCAATGTCGTCACGAACGACGCGGGCGATCCGGTGACCGATACGGCGGAGTACAAGGTCTGCGCGGCGGAGGTCCATCGCATCGAAGAAGGGACGGCGCCGGACGGTCTGTACCCGGGCACTTTCTACGGCTTGGATGCGCCCGTCTGAGCGGGGCGGGTTGATGGTCGCGCGACGACCCTGGCGCCAAGGTTGGTGGTGGGGCGTCGCCGTCTGTCGCGAGTTCGACTGAGGTCTGGCGTGCCCCGTGCTGAGGGGATCGTCCGGCGCTTTGAGTTGGACCCTGACGTCAGAACACATCGAAACTGGCGTCATAGTTTGTGCTCGGGGTGCAAGGAGGCGTTTGACTCGCAGGCACTTACGCCCGGGCCTGGCACAAGCAGGCCCACGGAGGGCGCCATTTCGCCCTAAGTGCAAGGGGCGACCAAGCCTCTATCCGGCACGGGCACAAATAAGAAGGCCAACCCCGAACACATCCACGAAACATCGCCCTTGGGGCGGGTCATGGCGCGAACCTGGACGGAATCGCATTTCGTGACTCTCAATGGGGCAATCGCCATCCTCATTTGGGCTGCCGTGTTTTGGGGGGGGCCAATCACTCCACCGGCGCCCGTGAGTTGATCTAGAGTCGGCTTATGAACGCCGCCTATCGCCTCGCATCTCTTGTCGCGCTGCTCGCTCCAGCCTCACTCGCATCACCCCCCGCCTTCGGGCAGGGTTCGGTCCTGAATCTCGGTCCCGGCGAAGCCCGGGGCATTTCTGCCGACGGGAGCGTTGTCGTCGGCACGAAGGGTCGCTGGACAGCGGCGACGGGCTTCGTCGGATTGCTTCCGTCGGGCACGGCCAATTACGTCTCCAGCGGCGTAAGCGCCGATGGCTCGATCGTCGTCGGTGTGTCCGCCGGCCGCCCATTCCGGTGGACGTCTGCAACGGGGTTGCAAGCCCTGGTCGTCTTGCCGGGCTTCCCCGCAGCGGCGGCTGAAGGCGTCAGCGCTGACGGGGGTACGATCGTCGGTCGCCGATTCGACCCGGCGGCGATGACGTCGAGTGCCTTTGGGTGGACGGCCGCGGGAGGTATGCAGGACCTCGGCGCACTCCCCGGCGGCACCGGCGTTTCAATCGCCCTCGCCGCGAGCGGCGACGGTTCCGTCATTGTCGGCGGCGCCGACTACGCCAACAGTTTCGCCGAGTCCAAGTCATTCATCTGGACCTCCGCTACGGGCATGCAGGATGTCGGGATCACCGGAAACTCGTTCGCCAACGGCGTCAGTGACGACGGCTCCGTGATTGTGGGTTTCGCGAACGGAACGGCTTATCGCTGGACAGCGGCTAACGGGCTGCAGGACCTGGGAACGCTCCCCGGCTTCACGTCCTCGGTCGCGGAGGGCGTGAGCGCCGACGGCACGGTCGTCGTGGGCAGTGCATTCAACGACGGCCAGTCCATCTGCCGCGCATTCCGCTGGTCACAGTCGACGGGCATGCAGGAGATCGCGGTCGTTCCAGGCGCGGTCTCAAGCTGCGCCCTCGCGGTGAGCGCGGACGGCTCCTACGTCGCAGGCTATTCCGAGGACGCCACCGGCGCATTCACCGGCTACCGCTGGTCGTCCACCGAGATCGGCGCGCGTTATTGCACGCCGGTCGCCAACAGCACCGGGCGGCCCGCGCTCATGAACCTCCAGGGGAGCGCCCTCGTGGCGGACAACAACGTCACCCTGACGGCTGAGTTCCTGCCGCCGAATCAATTCGGCTTCTTCCTCGGGAGCATGACCCAGGGCTTCGATCAGCAGCCCGGCGGCAGCCAGGGAAACCTCTGCCTCGACGGTCAGATCGCACGCTTCGACGAGCCGAGCGAAATTGCGAACGCCGGGCCGAGCGGCACCTTCTCGATCCCGATTGACCTCACGGTGATCCCCGGGCCGATGGGCCTCGTTTCCGTGATGGCGGGCGAGACCTGGAACTTCCAGGCGTGGTACCGCGACGTCAACCCCGGTGCGGTGAGCAATTTCACGGACGCGATCAGCGTGACCTTCAACTAAGCGTCCTCCGGAAGGCGTGCGCGGCACCGCGTGCGGCACGAATCAAGCACCTACGGAA
>CAJXRJ010000283.1 GCA_913058555.1 uncultured bacterium | reverse complement strand
CGTGGGCTCGGAGATGTGTATAAGAGACAGGGTGAAGACTGTTGCTCGTACGGAGTCAGCAACGGGGTCGGAAGCCTCGCTCTGTGCGACGGCAACGGCCCATGCGACGGGCGTCGCCTGCCATGGTCACCCTGTCCCCGGAAAAGGACTGGCGCCAGGAGAAGCGTGGCTCCCGGCTCCGCTTGGGCGCCATGGCCGATAGGTTTCGGGCGCGGCCGGGGTTAAGCGGGAGAGATCGTCCTGGCCGAGGATCGACGAGCGCGCCTGACGAACTGGGGCCCTACAAAAGTGCCGTGCCCCCGAAGCTGCGCCCCAAAGGGGGGCGGCTCAGGGGGCACGGCTGCTTGTTCGACCGATGCACTCAGCTCACGATGATTGGCATCTGCGACACACCTTTCTTTCCCGTCCTCTCATTCGAAAGCAATCTCGAGTCCGTCGGTGAAGTTCGACGTTGCGATGCCGCCGACGACGTCGCGGTGCCACAGCTGGAAGTTCCAGGTTTCTCCGGGCTGCACAGCGACGAGACCACCCGGCGTCGGGGTCTGCGTGAGATCCAATGCCAAAGAGAGCTGGCCCGCCGCGCCGGAGCTCAGGATTTGACCCGCGCCCTGGTACCGACCGATGGGGCCCCCAAGGCAGAGGGTGCCCTGGCTTCCGCCAGACATGGGAACGAGGCCCCGCGCCTGACTCGCCACGAACATGCCGAACTGCATCGGGGGGAGACCGGTGACTTCAAGGGTCACGTTGTTGGCCGAGACGGCGGCGGAGCCGATCGCGGAGAGCTGCCCAGGCTGGCCAGTCGAATTGTGGACTGCGGGGCTGCAGTAGCTGATGCCAAGGCCCTCCAGGTCGATGACCGCGACCCATGCGTCAAGCACGCCGCCTGCGTACGACGCACCTGGCGAGCCAGGCGTCACGGGAAGATCGAGGGAGCTGGTGGCTCCGCCGACGGCGACGCTTCGGGAGCCAATCAAGTCGAGAGCCCAGATGTCTTCACCCAATGCTCCGCCAAAGAACGTGGAGCTGATGAGCTGGGCGGGGCCCACCCGACTCGGATCCAGGCGCGTAAGGAACGCATCCAAGCCACCGCCAGACATCGGTTGTGCCGCACCGGCCGTGGTGGGGAACCCGGGGGATTGGGTGGCTCCACCGACAGTGATGACGCCGCTGGCATCTGCATCGACGCAGAGCGCATAGTCCGGCTGCTGCTTGCCGAGGAGGGTGCCATAGTCGAGGTCCGTTCCATCGGCGTTGAGCACAATGACCCACGCGTCGTCTGTTCCCGGAAGGGCGTGGGCCTGCTGGAGGGCGCCAGGCGTCACGGGGAAGTCGCCTGAGAACGTGGCACCGGCAACGATGGCGCGGCCGGCTCCGTCGAGGGCGAGTCCGGAGGAGATCTCAATGTTGGTGCCTCCGATGAGCGTCGCGTAGTCGAGCGACGACCCGTCTTGGCTTAGACGGGCGACAAATGCATCCCGTCCGCCGAGGATCGGAGTCTCTCGGAAGGCGCCGGGCGTGGTGGGGAAGTCAACGGAGTTGGTCACTCCCGCGATCGTGACGGACCCATCGGCCCCTACGCCGATGTCGGGGGATTGGGTGCCCTCCGGCGTTCCAGCAGCGGAACCGGCGCGGGTCTCGGCCATGGATCCTCCGAGGAAAGAGCTCCACACCAGGTCTGAGGCGCCATTGCCGCCGGGCACGATCCGTGTCACGAACACATCGGCCCCTCCTGCGAATGTGGTCTGGAAGGCGCCGGGCGTGACCCGGAAGTCCGCCGAACGAGTGACTCCGCAGACGTTCCACGCGCCCGTGGCGTCGATCTCCAAGTCGGTTGTCCAATCGCCTCCACCGCTGCCGGCATCGCCCAGGAAGCTTGAGTACTCGAGGGTGGTCAGGCTTGCGTCGAATCGTGCGACAAAGCCGTCTACTCCGGCGCCTTTTGTCTGCTGGAGCGCCCCCGCTGTGGTCGGGAAATCTGCAGAGAACGAATAGCCAGCGACGACGACGCCGCCGTCCTGTGCGATGTCCATTCCACCGACGCCATCCCGTTCTGCTCCGCCGATGTACGTGGAATGCAGCAGCGTCGCGCCCGTAGGATCATAGACGGAGACGAAGCCGTCTTCAGAACCGGGTGCCGCCTGTTGGTACACCCCGACGGTCGTCGGAAAGTCCAACGAGTCCGTGATGCCGCAGACGTAGATGTTGCCGTTGGGTGCGCACTTCGTTCGGAGCACCACCTCGAAGCCGGTGCCACCGATGTAGGTCGCCCACTCGACGCCGGGGTCGATGACCAAGGGGAGCGCGCTGTCGCGGCCGCTCATGGCGAAGCCAAACCGCTCTTGGTCCAGACGATGGTAGCTCGATTCCACCGGGCTCGTGGAGCCGTCTGAGCTCACCGTCCAGCTGGTCGGTAGACCCATGCGGATGGCGCCGAGTTCCGTCTCGAGGACGAGGTCACCGGCTTCGTCGATGCCGAGGTCGTCGACCCCTTCGCAGCGCATAACAAGGCCGTCGCTCGCGATGCCGGCGTCCAGGAGCAGGTCCCATTCAAGGCGACCATCGCCCTCACGGAGTCGCAGGTCGACACCTGGGGCAAGATCTTCGTAGAGCGCGCTACCGAAACTCGCAACATTGGATCGCCATTGCTCTGAGTCGCTTCCGGTCAGGTAGCTGCGTGATTCGACGCGTTGCTGCTCGCCGCGAGGACGGCACTCAGGGTCGCCGCCTTCGAGCGTGAGCCTCACGACGACGCCTTTCTCCAGGTCCGGGCGGACGAGCTGGAACTGAATGGCCCCCGGGAGTAGCCGAACGTGCACATCACCCAGGCTCCCGGCGAAAACGGCGGGCGAATCCCATTGGCCTGCGTTTTCGACCAGCGCGAACGAGGAAGGGGTTGCGATGGGCGTGGCCTCAGCGACTGGCAGGTCGAATGATGGAGCGGCCGTGCCGCCCGCCAACGCGGGCAACGAGGCCAGCACGGCGGGTGCGAGGCCAGGGATCTGTGGGATGAATAGCATTTCAGGCAGGTGGTTGGGGCAGTTGCTTGCGGGGGGCAGCAACGGGGACGGTGTTCATCAGAACGAAGCGGAGCGAGCGGATCAGGTCATGGCAGATGGCCCTGTGGGGACGATGGGAGGTGGTGAGGGACTCGGAGCCGTTGCGTCTAGGCGATGACACGGAGCTCACGTTCGGGAGGCTGTTGTGCGACCCCCGAGCGGTTCTTGAGCTCGCAGCGGTGCAATCCCGGATTCCCGTTGGGCACCTCCTAAGGCGACTTACATGATCCGGAGGCACCAGCTTTCTCCGATATCTCACAAGTCGTCGCGCTTGGTCGATTCGGCCGCCTGAGCCCGATGTCCATCAATGGGAGCAAATGGGTCCCAGGACGCGTCGGAGCCTGGAGCCACTGGGAAGTGTCAGCGAGGTCAAGTATCTGTGGTAGGCAGAGCATTTCAGGCAGGGGTTGTGGGTCGTTGCTTCTGGGGTGCAGCAACGGGGTCAGACGCCTTGCAGAGTCATGGCAACGGGTGCATGTTGGCCCTGTGCACCTACTCGCCAGGCGCCCGGGAACCCGACATGGAAAGCTAGATTTCTGGGGAACGATGCACAGAAGAAGCTCAGGAGGTCCATTTGGCGGGCGTGGATCGGTGACCGCACAGGTGATAGCTGACTGCGAGTGCTACGAACGGTGGCAAGGAAATGTGTGCCGCCTGAGCGCGCAGCCACTACGAAGCGAAGACGCATGATCCACCCGAGCGCGGATCAAAGGGGAGCGGAGTTCGAAGCGGGGAGCCTTGGGCTTGGACAGCTCAGCGGTGAGTGGGGGGGTAGTGAGAGAGTTGGCGGATCGAGGCCCTTGCTGGTCAGTCGCCCCCTTGCGGTTGGCGCTGAGTTCCGTCGCGAGCACGAGGTCACCCGAGAAGCCTGATGGGTGGCTATCGAGAGGCTCTGGCGCCGGGAGCGGCGCCACCCCGGATTTTCGTCGGTCACCTCCTAAAGCGACGCACAAGCGTTGGAGGCGCCAGCTTTCCCCGATATTCCCTGATCGGAATCACTGGCACGTGGTGGATGCAGTTGCCCCTAATCATGGGTAGCGGCGTCGGACGCCGCCCGGTGACCTTGGCAACAACCAATGCGCGGGGCGTTGAGCCACCTGGTCACCGAGTTGGGATAAATGTCTGAGTCGTGAGTCGCTGTGCTCGGCATCGGTGACCTGGACTTGGAACACACGCCGCTAGTTAAACGTCCCAGCGGGTGGCTTCAGCGCAAGGTCGGACCCACCCCATTCTGGGACTGACGCCGGGGTGACTGTTCGTCTGCCTGCTCCAGTAGACGGAGTTGGCGTTCCCCGTCGGGAGCCTCGCGCGTCATTGGGATTCAGCTTCCATGCACTCTGGGGATCCGCCTGGGAGTACAGCCGAGGACCATGCGCCGGTGGTGTCGTCAAAATGTCGAGTAAACGTCCATCGCTGAAGAGCGCCTTGCTTCCGACCGTTGTCGCAAGGTATGGACCAAGAATGCCCGGGAGGCTACGGGTAGACCAGAGCCCAGAAGCGTCGTCGTAGATGTCGATGCTTGGACCCGTTGAGCTTGGGATCATCGCCTTCGTGCCGACGGCCGTCGCTGCGACACTCCCGAGACTGGTCGGTAGATTCGCTTGTGACCATTGCCCCATGTCAGGCGCAAGCGCGAGAGCGGCGAACAGGGCCACGCATGAACGAGAGAGGGCAGTCGTGGCGAGTGCGGAGGGGTGGCGTAACATTTCCGGCAGACGGCTTGGGGAACTGAGATCGATGGGAAGCTGCGGGATTGGGGGCCCGTGATGGGCCGGCAACTACCAATGCGGGGAGCACTGAGCCATTTGTTCATCGAGTGGTCCAAAATGTGCGGCCGGGGGTCACCGGCCTCGTCTGGGCCACTTTGGGACCGGTGGCTGCGCATGTCGGATGCCTACGTCGCAGGGTGGGGCCCTCTGGCACGGCGCGGGTCGCGCGGGCCTTACCGGAGCCGCTCGATCTCGTCCGCGTACAACTTCCTCAGGCATTGCACCCTGGCGAAGAGCGAGCCCTCCAGCTCAGCCTGACGGCGCAATGCCCGTTCGGCCTGCACTCGGTCACCGGCCTTGAGGTGGGCCATGGACTCAAAGGCGAGCGTCCCGACGGTCTCCTGCTCGTCGGCCCGGAACGCTTCGATGGCACCTGCGTAGTCGCCGAGGCGAAAGAGCGCGCGGCCTAGACCCTCGGTAGGCGCGCGAAATGAGGATGTGTCTTGGCCCCCGAGCCTCGCCGCCTCGAGCGCCCGCCTGTAGAGCTCCGGTGCGTAGCCCGGAACTAGGGTGATCATCCAGCAGGCATCGAGCAATGGGCCTGGATCGCCTCGCTCGAACACCGCATCGAGCCAACTGTGGAGCCGACTCTCCAGCTCGTCGTGCCGATCCTCTTGCGCGCATGCGATGATGAGAAACGTCAGGAGGTGATGGCAGTTGTTGTTGAGAGGGCCTAAATCCTCTCGCAGGTTGTCGTAGTTAGGAAGGAGCACACCGATGGCCTCCGCGCAGCGATCGAGCCCGACGAGGGCTTGCCCTCTCGATCCTTGGTAGGCCCAGTAGTAGTAGTCGTTCTCACCCAATCTCTCCTTCAGTCCCGCGGCTTCACTCGCGCTCTGTAGGGCTTCTTGGTGCTGGCCTATCTCATTCTGAATCCGGGCCAACATGTTGAGGTATTGGGCGAGCCGCCAGGTGATGCGTGCCTCGTGGGGGCGACACAAGCGAACCGATTCGGTTCGAATCTCAAGCAAGTACGCCTGCATGGCCGCCGAGCGCGGGGGCAGGATCGAAATGCTCCAAGCGTGGAGCAGGCGAGCGATCAGCGCGGTGCGTGGGTCCTGGTCCGTGAGATCAATACGAGCACATGCTTCCTGGATGTGCCTTAAGCCTGCGCCGGCACGTTGGGCTCGGATGTCGCCGGCGAGTTCGAGCAACGCCGCCCGAAGGGCTCCTTGCTGAGGTCCGAAGGCCGCGAGCATTTCGTCGTAACTGCGCGTCCCGCCAACGAGCAAGTCGGCGAACTCGGCTTGGTGGCGATCCGCTGCTCCCAACTGTCCAGATGCTTGGTAGTGCTCGACCAGGTATCGCTTGAGCTCAGCGGCATGCCTCGTCCAGCCGTTGGAGGCCGTCCGGACGACGGAGTAGCCTCCTACGAGAGATGCCTCAACGAGCGAGGCATTGACCGCCTCATCCTTCAAGTCCAGGCAGGCGGCCACGCGCGTTCGATAGAGCGCGATGAACCAGTGATCCTCCGGTAAGCCTTGCTCAGAGAGGTCTCGAAGTACGCTCTGGGCGAGTTGGGAGGCTTCCGCTTTGTCACCCAGGGATCGGAGCCCAAGGTAGAGGTGGTCCATGGTCCTCACCTTCGAGGAGTGCGTGACCCGCTCCCCATTCCAGTTCAATGCCTCCCGCAAGACCTCGCAACCGCGTGCACGCTTCAGTCGATCCCGTGGGGTCAGGATGGTGACAGCCGAGAGTTGGCTCCCGAGGACCAGTAAGTGCTCTGCGAAGAGCCTGCGTGCCTGGGGGTCTTCTGGAGCCCTGGATAGTCGAAACTCCTCCACGCGCGCGAGAGCGGAGGCGAATTCTGCCTCGGCGTTGTCCGTCGCGTAGGCGCCGCGCGCTAGTGCTCGGAACGCTTCAACGAGCTCCGCCGAATGGTTCTGTAGCAAGGTTTGACGGACCACCTGCAGGCGACCGGCAACGATCCCGTACCGCGTGTCGTTGGACAGGTCCTGGAGAACCCAGTAGAGCGGGCTAGCTACCTCGTATTCGGCTTCCAGCGAGGCGTCCAGGACTTTCGTCCGTAGGTGGAGTGCACGGACTAGCTCTTGCCGAGAAGAATCGAGCTCGCCGAGTGCCGCATAGGTCTGGCCGATCACGGAGCGCACCTCGGCCTCGGCGGTGGGGTCGCTTGCGAAGGCTACCGCGACTTCGCGCGCGGCGCGGTCAACCAGAGTGCGGGCCGTGATGTTCGGCGCGTCGGTGACGTCGGGGTTCGCGAAGCCGAGGGTGTCGGACAGGAACTGTGTGACCCGCCGCGCCCGCGCCGATTCCTGCAAGGCGGCTTGCCTCTGGGAGCGAGCGTGCAGCATGCCCCACGAGGTTCCGGCCGTCCCCGCCGCGAGGGCCAGGAACACCAGCGCGCTGACCGTCACCAGCGCCGTATGGCGGCGGACGAATTTTCTGGCTTGGTACAACGTCGTCGCGGGCCGAGCCGTGATGGGCTGGTCGGTGAGGTGGCGTCGAATGTCCGCCGCGAGCTCCGCCGCTGACTGATATCGGCGCGATTCGTCCTTCTCGAGGGCTTTCTGCACGATCGTGTCAACGTCGCCGCGGAATGCGGCAGATATCGAACGCAAGCTGGCCGGATCCTCATCACAGATGACGCGCGCCGCCTCGGCGATGGATCGTCCTTGTACGTCGACGGGAAGCCTCCCGCTAAGGACCTCGAACATGACCGCGCCCATGGAGTAAACGTCCGAGCGCGCGTCGATCCGCCTCTGATCCCCGAGGACCTGCTCTGGGCTCATATAGGGCAACGTCCCGATGATCTGACCGGCCGTGTGGTGCATGGAGATCGACATCACGTCGGATTCTGTGACCCTCGCGATGCCGAAGTCGAGCAGGACGGGGCGGCCGGCGTCGGTGACCAGGATGTTGTCGGGCTTGAGATCGCGGTGAACCACGCCTGCACGATGGGCGTGGTCGATGGAGTCACAGATGCTGGCGAGCAGTTCGAGGCGCTGCTGCGTGTCGAGATCGTTCCGCATGACGTAGTCGTCGAGCGCGATCCCGGAGACGTACTCCATGGCGAAGTACGGTTGCTCGACTGGAAGCGCGACGGAGCCCACCTGGGTCGTTCCGACCTCGTAGATCTGAGCGATGCCGGGGTGCTGGAGCTGGCCGAGAACCTCTGCCTCCTTGCGGAACCTACGGAGCAGCTCCTCGCTTGCCGAGCCTGGGCGGATCAGCTTGAGTGCGACCTGGCGGCCGAGGCTCTTCTGTTCGGCGAGCCAGACGATCCCCATTCCCCCTCGGCCGAGCTCCCTGATAAGCCGAAAGTCGCCGATTTCGTCATCGGGCTGGTCAGGCTCGAGGAAGCTGCGCACGGTCACGCCGTCGACCTGGAGCTCGCCTAGCACATCGTCGGTGGCGGCGTCACTGGTCAGCAGGGCGTGGACCCGGGCTCTGAGGACTGCGTCGCCACCGCATTGGTCGTCGAGATACTGCTCACGCTCCGTGGCGGCCAGGTCCGCGGCCGCCAGGAACAGTTTCTTGGCTCGGAGCAGTTGGTGATCTTCCACAGGGTCGTCGTCGCTGGTGGGGGAGGCTCGTGGCGCGAGTCTCTCGATCTGCGTGGGGGGCGAGGGGAGAGACTCGCATGCTAATGCGCGGAGCCCGCTCGCCCATGGTCACGGAATCTTCGCCTTTCCTTTCGGAGCTGGGCGATGCGTCGTGGCTCTCCCTGTGACGCCAGACGGCCCCTTCCTGGATCTAATTCGGGCCCGCCGATCCAAGCGCATCCGTGAGGAAGGCGCGAATGAAGCGCCATTCCCGGACGACGGTCGACGCGGAGATCCCGAGCGCCTCTGCGGTTTCCTCGGTCGTCAGCCCCGTGAAGTACCTCAGGTTGACGATTTCGCGCGCCCGGGGATCCGCGGCCTCCAAGGACACGAGGGCTTCTTCGATCTGGAGGACCTTGTCGTCGGGCGGTTCGATGGCCAACTCGTCGCAAGCCACATCGTTCTTCTCGAAGGCTCCCCCTCCCTTGAGGCTCGACTTGCGTCGCGCCTGTTCGATCAGGATGCGCCGCATCGCCTCCGCAGCCGCCTTGAAGAAGTGGCGGCGGCCATCCCCTGTCTCTTATACACATCTGACGCTG
>CAJXRJ010000282.1 GCA_913058555.1 uncultured bacterium | reverse complement strand
CACTGCATATCGTCGGCAGCGTCAGATGTGTATAAGAGACAGGCCTTGCTCAGGTACCGGATCGTGAGCACCTGCACGCCGAAGTTCAGCAGGATCGCCAGCAGCCGCCCAACCATGAGCAGGCTGGAACCGCGGATGTGACCAGCGGACGCCCGCCGCGGGGTAGGCGTGGGCTGCTCTTGATCCGGGCCCGCAAGGGTGGCGCTGTTCTCTTGCGAGGTCATGGGTGGTGGGGGCGTGCTCGTCCGAGCGCCCTGGGGCGCGCAGACTAACGTGCGGGCCCCGGCGAAACAGGACTCCCTAACCCTCTCGTCATATCGCCCGGGCAAGGCTGCCCCAGCCTGGCCCAATCTCGCCTCAGCCTGGTCCATTCGGAAGGGGAGCACTCCGCTGGATCGTCTCCAGCGAGCCCGGGGCAGCGGACGTTCCCTTGGCTCGTTCCCGGATCGCTCGGTGCCGCTCCCGGGTCCATTACTCTCCGGCCGGTCCGCCGGCGGGGAATCTCGACAGCGCCCATCGCCACCTCCTCCGTGTCACTTCTCCACCGTCTTTCAGGTCTGCTGAAAGGGATGACCTGGCGGCTGAGTCACGGCCCCGCAGGGGTGTCCGAGGAGGATCTGTAGGGCGACGAGGTGTCGGAGCGCGACCTGGAGCTCATGGAGCGGATAGACACCGCCGTCCAGCGCCTTGCCGACGTGGCCTATCGCCGCGGGCAGCGGGATGAGGCGAAAGGGCTCCTCTCTGGGCTGGCGCCCCTCGTGGAAGAGCTGTCCGTTGCCAGTGACGTGGACGATCTGCGCCAGGCCCTCGTCGGTTACCTGCACCTGGAGGGAAGGAGCCGCGAGGCCGAAGCGATTCACCGGCTGATCGGGGCCGAGGACCGCGAGCGACTCATGGGCAACGAGGCCTGGATCGCGGCGTGCCGCGGGGATCGCCAGGGCTGCTTCGAGATCATGGAGCGATCCCTCCAGGGCGGGCCGGTCCAGTCGCGGCTCGCGTTCTGCGGAATGGACGTCGAATTCGATCGGTTCCGTGACGACCCACGATTCCCTGCTCCGGTGAACTAGGGGGCCGCAGCCGCGAAGCGCCCCGTTCCTGAGGGCCCGCGGGAGTGCGGGCCCAGGCCGCACCGCACGGCGGCATGCGAGGTCACTCTACCTGTGTCTGGCTGCCAATCAGGGTCTGCGCCTGCTCGACCCAGCGATCGCGTTCAATTCGGCTCGCGAAGGCGCCCAAATGCTCTGAGAGCGATTCAATCTGATCGATCGTGAGGTTGGCGACCTGGTCCAGGCTGTGGATGCCGTGGGAGTTGAGGGCTTGCTCGAGGGCCGAGCCGATTCCCTTGATGCGCGTCAGGTCGTTCCGCTCTTGCTCGCTGAATGACTGACGCTGCTCGGCGAGGGACCGAATCGAGTCCACGGCGCTGGCCACCGTCTCGTCGAGCGTGCAGAGGCGGAGGTCCTGCTGGTAGAGCGACTCCTGGATCCGTTCCAGGTGCTTGGAAGCGGATCCGTCGTTGGCCAGCTGGGCGCAGCTCGACTCGACGACGCCCATGCGCGCCTCAAGCTGGCGCAGCCTTTGCTCACGGGACCGGGTGGCGGCGCGCTGCATCCTCGAGCCGCTCCCGAGCAGCTCATGAATGGCGAGGGCGGCGAGGCTTGAGGCCGCGAGCAAGAAGGCAATGACACCGGTCGTAGCAAGCATTGGAAGAGCTCCAGAGAAGGGAAATACGCCTTCCCGTCTTCGGAGCGTGTTGGCCCGCAACCTTTAGCAATCTCCCTTGCTGGCGGCCGCGTCCAGAATTGAGTCGGCGCACCGCTTTGTGAGCCGCCTCGCTATCGACGGTCTAAAGGCCTGTTTCGGCGTGACGACCAGGGACTTAGACGCCCAGGTCGCGATTCCCCCGGGCCGATTGGCACAACCGCAAGATTCGCGGATAGGCTCCTCGCCAATATGGCGGAGCGCATTGTCTATCAGGTCGAAGACCTGCACAAGTTCTATGAGCAGCGGGAGGTCCTCAAGGGCATCACGTTCGCTTTTCAGGAGACTTCCAAGATCGGCCTGATCGGTGCGAACGGGGCAGGGAAGAGCACGTTCCTGCGCATCCTTGCCGGTGTCGACAAGGAGTTCGAGGGGATCGCGCGCACCAACGGTGACATCAGCGTCGGGTACCTGTCCCAGGAGCCGGAGCTCAATCCGGAGAAGAACGTCAAGGGCAACATCGACGAGGCCGTGGATCACCTCCGGGCGACCGAAGCGCGCTACTACGAGGTCATGACCTTGATGGGCGAAGCCGAGGGGGCGGAGCTCGGCAAGCTCACTCGCGAGTTCGACCACTTGCAGCACGAGATGGATGTCAAGGACATCTGGAACCTTGATCAGCACCTGGAGCAGGCCATGCACGCCCTGCAGGTTCCTCCGCCGGAGCGTGACGTGGAGAGTCTCTCGGGCGGCGAGAAGCGTCGCGTCGGACTCTGCAAGCTCCTCCTCGAGCATCCGGACATGCTGCTCCTCGACGAGCCCACCAACCACCTGGACGCGGACTCGATCCTGTGGCTCGAAACGTACCTGCTCGACTACCAGGGCCTTGTGATCCTGATCACCCACGATCGCTACTTCCTCGACAACGTCGTGGATTGCATGCTCGAGGTGGCCGGCGGCCTCGCCACGGCCTACCCGGGCAACTACAGCGCCTATCTCGAGTCCGAACGCACGCGCCTCGACGTCAAGCGGAAGCACGATGCCATCCGAGACAAGCAGCTCGAGAAGGAGCTTGAGTGGATCCGCCGCACACCCAAAGCCCAGACCAAGCAATCCAACGCACGCCTGCGGCGCTACCAGGACATGGCCGATGAGGTGAGCGCCGAAGAGCAGGTCCAATCGGTCGAGCTGCGCATTCCTCCCGGCCCACGCCTTGGCGACAAAGTCGTCCACGTACGCAACCTCAAGAAGGCGTACGGCGGCCGCGTTCTCTTCGAAGGCCTGACCTTTGATTTCCCGCCCCAAGCCAAGCTGGGCGTCATCGGCGGCAACGGACGCGGCAAGACCACTCTTCTTCGTCTCATCCTTGGGGAAGAAGAGCCAGACGAAGGTCACGTGGAGATTGGCCCCACCGTCGTGACCTCTGTCATCGAGCAGTCACGGGATTCCCTCGATGACACCAAGACCGTCTTCGAGAACGTCACCGAGGGCAACCAGCTCCTGCCTTTCGGTCGGACCACCATCGATGCCCGTGCCTACGTGGCCCGCTTCAATTTTAAGGGCGAAGACCAAGCCCGGACCCTCGGTGAGTGTTCCGGTGGTATGCGCAACCGCGTCCTGCTCGCTCGGATGCTGCGTAAGCCCGCCAACCTCGTCATCATGGACGAGCCGACGAACGACCTGGACCTCGACACCCTGCGGGTTCTCGAAGAAGGCATCGCCCACTACCCGGGCTGCATGATTATCGTCACCCACGATCGCTACTTCCTGGACAAGGTCGCCACCCACATCCTCGCGTTCGAGGAAGACGGGAACGTCGTCTTCCATCAAGGCGACTACCAGTCCTACCAACGCGCGAAGAGCGAAGGCGCTAAGGACTCCGGTGGCACCCACCGCAAGTTCGCGCGGCGTTAGTCGACGTACGGGTCGTCGCCCGTTGCACTGCCTCGGCATCGGTCTGCCTCTCCAGCGGGGCCTGGGCCGATCCCGCAGCTGACAATGGAGTGTAGCTCCGTGGGCCCTCTCCCCAGTGTGTCGTCTACTCAGTGTGCCTCTTCTCGGTGTGCCCCTTCTTAGTGGGCGCGCGCCTCTCTTGAGAATTGATCTCGCTTCGTGGTTTGGGCAGTTCGCCGCCGCACGTGTAAGGGTTCCAGAATCGCGATTGCCCAGGGAAACGTGCTCGATTCAGACTGCCTTCGGTGACTCCCGTCGTCTGGAGCGCGTCCAGTCGATCTCCCACGTTCCTTGACCCCGATCATCTTTGCCATGAACCCTTCCCGACTTTCCAACCCGGCGCTCGCCATCTTTGCGCTTGCGTGCTCGACGTCCACGGCCGCGGCTCAGCAGGTCTTCCTCGATCAGCAGCCCACACGCACCTTCTCGTTGCAGTGCACGCTGGGCGTAGAGGCCAACGCAGACAACTTCGTCGTGGCTCCCGGGGCAGGGATCTCGATGAACACGATTCGCCTTTGGGGATCGTGGATCTCGGGGGGCCTCAACCTCCCGGATTCTTTCGACGTGGTGTTCCACGGCAACGATTCGTCGGGCCCGTTCGGTGATGTGCCCGGCGCGACCATCAGCTCGTTCCCAGGCCTCATTCCCGCGGTGGTCCCCACCGGAAGCATGATGCCGACGCAGTCGGGCATGCTGCCCGAGTACGAGCTCACCCTGACGCTTCCTGCCGCTGTGGCCTTCGGACCCGGCACCTACTGGGTCGAGATCTACAGCACGAACTCGTCAGGAGGTCCCGACGTCTTCGTATGGGGGATGGCAGACGAGGACTTGCAGGACGGGGGACCGTGCATGTCCTGGTCCTCTTCTACTCCGGGAACGTCTTGGAATGCATGCACCCCATTCCCGGCGACCGACATGGCCCTCGTGCTCTCCAACGAGAACACCAACATCGGCAGCAACTACTGCACGGCGGCCAACAACTCCACCGGTGCCATTGGCGTGATGTCAGCGAGTGGCTCGGAGATCGCTTCCGCTAACGACTTGACCCTTACGGCGTCTGGTCTTCCTCTCAACCAGTTTGGCATCTTCGTCACCTCGATGACCCAGGGCTTCGCCCCCGGCGCCAACGGCACGAGCAACGGCAACATCTGCCTTGGTGGCATCATCGGCCGCTTCACTCTTCCGAACCAGATCGTGAGCAGCGGCACGGGCGGTGAGTTCAGCCTGGCGGTGAACCTCACGCAGTTTCCCCAGGGAGCCGGCCTCGTCACCGTTCTTTCTGGCCAGACCTGGAACTTCCAGGCATGGCACCGTGACGGAGTCGGGCTTGGGTCCAACTTCACCGACGGCCTGCAGATCGACTTCCTTTGATCTGGATGGACCGATCAGTCGTCAGCGAAAAGTGACCGTCACGGCGTCGGTGAGGTTAGAGGTGGCCAAGCCAGCAGCGGTCGTGTCGCGGTACCAGAGCTGGAACCCGTAGGTCTCGCCGGGCCCGACGGCCCGTGTGCCGAACGAGCCCCCTTCGGTCCACGGAAAGGCGCGCAGGTCCGGGGCGAACGTCGTTGCGCCCCCCGCTCCGGCCTGCACCAGGTCATTCACGAAGCGGCCGTAGCCGCTCCCTGCGATGCAGAGGGTCCCCCGGCTGCCTTGGAAGTCGACGACCCGATCGCGTCCATCTCCCACCATGAACAGCCCGAACGTTGCGGGGGGAAGGCCTGTGGCGCGGAGCGTGAGGTCCATGGCGGCCACGTCGTAGTCGCTCGGGGAGATCGACTCGAGGCGGGCGCGGCCGGCAACACTGTTGGGGCGTCCCACGCAGATCACCCCGCCGTTGGCCGGCGTGGACTCGTAGATCAAGAGCTCGCCCGGGTCCCGGAAGAAGCGGCCGACCAGGACCTCGGGGAGACCATCGTCGTCCACGTCCCGTAGGTACCGCACGTGCTGGCCGAAAAACTGGGAGGGGTCCTGGAGGTTCGACATCAGCGATCCGTCAGCACCCGAGTAGATCAGGACAGCCCCGTTGTCGCCCACGAGCAGATCCGGGTACCCGTCCCCGTCAAAGTCGCCGCGTTCGTCGAGGGACGTGACGGAACCAATGGCCCATGGGGGGGAGAGGTGTTCACCGATGGGCGTCAGGTCGGTCCCCGAGAGGAACACCACCCCGCGCTCCGCGGCGGGCCAATTGCGCCGGGCCGCGATGTCAGGGACCCCATCGCCATTACGGTCGACGACGGAGGCGAGCGTATGGCCGAGGTACTGCCACTGCACCGTGCCCTCCCGCTGGGCGAGCACCGCCCCGCTGGCGCCCGCCAGGATTCGAATGTTGCCAGGCCCGTTGAAGTTGAGAGCGAGGCCGTGCCAACTCCCGACGGCGATCTCGCGAACGCCGTCCGCATCGACATCGTGGATGAGGGCCAGGCTAAGGCCCATGCGCTCATTGGGGCCGCCGTCGACCCTCCAAAGCGACTGCCCAGTGGCTCCGGAGAAAACGAAGACGCTCCCTCGGTCAGCGTCGGCCAGCGCAGCCCCAACGACGACGTCTAGTACCCCGTCCCCATCGACGTCGACCGGGCGAGCCAATGACGTGGGGAAAGACTCCCCGTTCGGGGGTGGGGGGATCTCGAGCAGCACCGATCCGTTGAGGCCAGAGAGGACCTGAACCCTCGATAGGGCTGCATTGGGCTGATAGATCTGGTATCCGACGAGCACATCACCCAGTCCGTCACCATCGAAGTCGCCCGCCGCTTCCACGATGAGGCGACCCAAGCCTGGGGGGCTCGGGCCGATGGGGTGGCGCTCGAACACGACGGAGCGGTCCCTTCCAGAGATCACTCGAATCGCGTTCCCTCGGCGCATGCTCACAACGACGTCGGCGATCCCGTCCCCATCGCAGTCGCCGATGTCTTCAAAATGCTCACCGAAGTAGGTCGTCTGGCCCGGTCCCGTGACCACGTCAAGGAGCGTGATTCCTTGGGCTGCGGCAGCAGCATGGAGGACGGCGAGGGGGAGGAGCGCGGCGATTCTCATGGGAGTTGAGGGTCTTGGGTCCGTCCCTACTCTCGCACATGTCAACCCCGGGGCACAGTCGACCCGCCCGTCATTTCCCTTCGCGGGACGGGTGGCGCGTCGCCCTTGGATTCGGAGTTCCTCAAGGGCCCGCTTGGATGACCCGATGGAACGCAGCCCAGCCCACCCTCTGAAACGACACGGTGCGTCCCTGCGGTCGGTGACGTTTCGGGTGGTGCGGGTGCTGGCGATCCTCGCGCATTCGGCCCTCTACTTCGCGGCGGGGGGGCTCTATGTCGGCTTCGACGGATCAGATCTTCCCTTCCGCCCGCATTCGGCCTGCAAGCTCGCGTTGGTATCTGAGGTGAGCTGCCGTGTCCTCGCGGGCCTCCGCGCCGTAGTAGATAAGGCCGAGCGCCCTGCGTTGCCTCGTTTGCGTTAGATTGCCGTTCGCCCGGTGAATGGTCAGTGCGTGATGGGCGAGTAGGTCCCCGGGCTGCGCCGGAACGGGAGTCTCCCGCTCCTTGTCGGAGGCCGTTGGGTAGTCACGAATCCCTTGGCTGAACCCCAAGGTTTCCGTTCTGGCGTGCTCGCGCAGTCCGGAGGTGTGGGACCCACGCACGTATCGGATGCATCCGTTGGCCTCATCCACTTCGTCGAGGGCGATCCAAATGGTGAGGGCTTCACACGGCTCAAGCATGAAGTAGAACCCGTCCTGGTGGGGCGGAGTCCCCTTGCCAAGTCCCGCGGGCTTGTTGAAGTACTGGACGTTGCGGGGCACGGCCAGACCGTCGAGCAGCAGCTCCGCCAGCGCACGCACTCGTCCCCTCGAGATGAGTGCGTCGAACCACGGGTCGTGCTGGTTCATCTGCTGGATCTGCTTCAGCGTCTCGGGGCGGCCCTTGGATTCATGAAACACGTGGGCATCGGGGAGGCGAGGGAGGACC
The DNA here is from genome assembly GCA_913058555.1 of uncultured bacterium. GTDB lineage: Bacteria > Planctomycetota > UBA1135 > UBA1135 > Saltatorellus. The sequence goes on along the minus strand of CAJXRJ010000282.1, from coordinate 1,341 downwards.
TCTCGATGGAACCGATCCACCTGTTCGCCCAACTCCTTGAGCACTTCACCCCCGAAGAAGTTCGGCAGCTTGACGTACCCATCGGCACGGAAACGGGATCGTGGAGTCGCCTCAATAGTCGTCATGGTCGCCGATGAGGCCCCTCATTCTTGGCAGCGATGGCAGCCGGCACTTCACCAGCATCTGCTAGAAGGATACGGATCAGAGGCCCGGCGTGAGTGCGAGGGTGTGGGTGTTTCCCGCATCTGCGTTCGAGGATGCCGTCGCTGTTCTCGCGCCCGTGGCGCCGGCGACGGTCTGCAGCTCGTAGGTGACCTCCATCGCGATTCCGGTGGCCTGGTCGGGAGTGAGGCTGGCGATGTCCACCGCCTCGGTCATGCCCGCCGGCGCCGTCCAGGTCGTGGAGGAGGCGAAAGCGTGCGCGGTGACCAGCATTGTCCGCGGGACCGTGGTAGTGACGCTCGGTGCGTCGTGCGTGGTCGCGTTCGCTGTGGCCGCGCCGTCCTCTACGTCGACCAGTGTGCCTAGGTCTACGCCGCGGAAGGAGAGGATGGCGCCGGTGGATCCCGTCGAAGACGAGAAGCTCCAGCGGTGCGTCGCTGGTTCGCTTGCGGTGGCGATGTGGCGATACACCGCGAGCGAATTCGCCGCGCCGGCTCCGTTGTCCATGCGGCGCACGAGCGTCCAACCGAATGGAGGTGTGATGGTCGCGGAGCTCGGACGGATCGCGATCGTAGCGAGCATGACGTCGTTCTCAGCCGTTGCCGCGGGCGTAGGAACATCGAGGTCGAGCGCGGACGCCGAGGCGGCCGTGCCGGCGGCGACAAAGATGATGTCGGTGAGGACGTCAAGCGACGTGCCGCTGTTGACACCGGAACCCGGGTCGGTCGCGGTGATCACCGTGGACCCTGTCGCAATGGCTGTGGCGAGGCCCTCGCTTCCGCCGGCGTTGCTGATCGTCGCTGTCGGGAGGGACGACGAACTCCAGGTCACGGACGCGGTGACGTCCTGGGTCGAGGCGTCGCTGTAGGTTCCGGTCGCGGTGAACGGTTCCGATGAGCCGACGGTGATCGACACGTTGGCCGGTGTGACGGTGATCGAAACGAGCACCGCTGGCGTGACGGTGAGGGTTGCCGCTCCGTTGATCCCGGTGCCGGGGTCTGTGGCCGTGATCATCGCTGTACCAGTTGCCGCGCTTGAGGCGAGTCCTTCGCTGCCGCCGGCGTTGCTGATGGTGGCGGTGGCTGGGGTGCCCGAGGACCAGGTGACGCCGGCCGTCAGATCCTGGGTCGACGCGTCAGAGTAGCTGTCTCTTATACACATCTGACGCTGCCGACGATA